>NZ_QSDP01000014.1:0-73467 GCF_003463685.1 Parabacteroides sp. AM58-2XD | reverse complement strand
TATGCGCCACATTATTATACTACACGTTACAAATGTATCTGTATATGATTATAAAAATAAATTGCACAATTGGAAATAATGATTTATATTTGTATCAGTATATAATTCTATACTATATTCATGTAAACAGACAGATTGGCAGTGATTTTTGGTAAATAAATCGTATTTTGGTAATGAAAGAACGTATTTTAGCAGTAATGGAACACGAAGGATTGACTCCTTCTAAATTTGCCGAAGCAATCGGTATCCAACGTTCGGCTATGTCGCATATTATATCCGGCAGAAATAATCCGAGCCTGGATGTACTAATTAAAATATTGGAACGGTTTACATACGTAGACTCCGATTGGCTTTTATTTGGTAAAGGCACTATGATGCGTGAACATGTGTTAACTGAGCCCAATTTGTTTACAAATACGACGATAATTCCGTCCAACGTACAAGATTCTCCCGAATATCGCAAGGAAATTAGGGTTGAAACACCTGTAAACACTACTAAACAGCCTGTTATTGAACAGATTGTATGTCAGGATAAGCCATCCAGAAATGTGAGCAAAATAATGATATTCTATTCAGATAATACGTTTGAGACTTTTACCCCCGAAAAAAACAAGAAAGACTAACCCAACATTGCTATATACATCTTATTCATGTATCTTTGTATAGAAATTGAGTAATCATATTATATGAAGAAGTACATGTTAGATATGAAGGTAACTGAAAACAACCGCCTTCATAAAAATTATTGCCTGCTAAAGTTAACCTGCGACGACACTTTGCCGGAAATGCTTCCCGGCCAGTTCGTTCAGGTGCTCGTGGATAACTCTCCTACAACATTTCTTCGCCGGCCTATTTCAATCAACTTTGTAGATAAAACAACCAACGAATTGTGGTTGCTTATCCAATTAGTTGGAGATGGAACGCGTCGTATGGCAGAATACCGCCCCGGAGATATTGTAAATATCATGTTGCCATTGGGTAACAGCTTTACAATTCCTGCCAGTGAAGATAAAAATCAGAAATTACTGCTTATTGGCGGTGGTGTCGGTACTGCTCCGATGCTATGCCTGGGATCAGCTTTGAAGAACGCCGGTTTTGAACCGGTATTTCTGTTGGGAGCCCGTTCAAAGGATGATGTGTTGCAGTTGGATGAGTTTGCGAAGATAGGAACTGTTCACATAACTACCGAAGACGGCACTTTGGGTGAAAAAGGTTATGTAACAAATCATTCCGTATTGAAAAATGTTCATTTTGACCGGATTTATACATGTGGACCGAAACCGATGATGGTAGCTGTTGCCAAATATGCCGCCGCCGAATCGATCACATGCGAAGTCTCACTGGAAAATACAATGGCTTGTGGTATAGGTGCTTGCCTATGCTGTGTGGAGAATACCCAAGAAGGTCATGTATGTGTTTGTACTGAGGTCCCGTATTTAATATAGAGAAATTGAGATGGCTGAATTAAATGTAAACATAGGAAATTTGCAGTTAAAAAACCCGGTAATGACTGCTTCGGGTACATTTGGATACGGAGTCGAATATTCCGACTTTATGGATATTTCAAGACTGGGTGGTATTTTTGTAAAAGGAACAACCATCCAACCACGTGAAGGAAATCTGTATCCCCGCATGGCGGAAACTCCTTCTGGAATGTTAAATGCGGTAGGCCTGCAAAATAAAGGAGCACAATATTTCGTCGATCATATCTATCCTGCTATTAAGGATATTAATACACATATGATCGTAAATGTGAGCGGTTCGTCGGTGGAAACATACGTGGAATGTGCAGAAAAAATAGCTGAACTGGATAAAATTCCGGCTATCGAACTTAACATTTCCTGCCCGAATGTGAAGCAAGGTGGTATGGCTTTCGGGGTTACAACCTGTGGTGCTGCCGAGGTTGTGAAAGCTGTCCGCAAGGTTTATCCCAAGACCCTTATTGTAAAACTTTCTCCTAATGTGACCGACATTACCGAGATTGCAAAAGCAGTCGAAGCCGAAGGTGCCGACTCTGTTTCACTTATCAATACCATGCTTGGCATGGCCATTGACGCAGAGAAACGTAAACCTATATTATCTACAATAACCGGTGGCCTTTCCGGTCCTTGTGTAAAGCCGGTTGCCCTGCGTATGGTATGGCAAACTTACAAGGCAGTTAAGATTCCTATCATCGGTTTGGGAGGTATTTCCAACTGGAAAGATGCCGTCGAGTTTATGCTGGCCGGAGCTACTGCCATACAGATTGGAACCTATAATTTTATAGATCCGACTGTTTCTGTAAAAGTGATTGATGGCATGAATGAATACCTGGACAGACATGGATTCAAATCCGCCAAAGAACTTATAGGGGCTTTGGATGTATAAAACTATTGATTAAATAGAAAGATATCCTTGTTTTATTTGACAAAAAAAGGGACTTATTATTTATCCAATCCGGGTGTTACCGACAGATACACCCGGGTGTAACCATAGTCGACATCCGGGTCTCAAAGTACCTGACACCCGGGTGTCAATTTGTTTTAATACCTACCTTTGTCAAAAAAGACAATAGGTTTCATGAAAAATACAAGTATCATCGGATAACTGACTACACTAATGATTCCACTGGTTATATCCTGAAAAGCATGACAGTTGTATGATAGTATAATGATAGTTTTATGATAGTTGAAGGATGTTTTCTTGCTGTGTAAACCTTTAGTAAACAGTAAGATGTAGGAAAAGTATGATAGTATGATAGTTGTTTTCAATTTTCAAGTAGAGTAAATACGTATTGTAAACCAAGTAAAATAATGAAATGAAAAACAAATTATTTCTTTTAATCTGCCTGATTGTTATATCTATATCGTTGAGAGCCAACGATAAAACAGTTATTCCTATTACAACGGACAATATCAGTCTGATTTATAAAGTAGGTAATAACGGGCGTTTGTACCAATCATATGTAGGGCAAAAGCTCCGTTTTAATAGTGATATCGACCAGTTGCCTATGCTTGGCGAGGCTTATATCACACATGGTATGGAAGATTATTTCGAACCGGCTATCCGGATATTGCACAATGACGGCAATCCTTCCCTGTTGCTGAAGTATGTATCTTACAAAACCAGCGATTTGCAACCGGGTGTTACGGAAACCGTTATTAAACTGAAAGACGACGTTTATCCCGTAACGGTTGATCTTCATTTTATTGCTTATGCCAAAGAAAATATAATCAAAACGTATACCGAGATATCTCATCAGGAGAAGAAGCCGGTTATGCTTTATAATTATGCATCTTCGCTGCTTCATCTGAACGGTGGTAAATATTTTCTGACAGAATTTGCCGGAGACTGGGCACATGAAGTCAACATGACGGAACAACAGCTTTCATTTGGTAAAAAAGTATTGGATACTAAGTTGGGAAGCCGTGCCAATATGTTCAATTCGCCTTTCTTTTTACTGGCACTGAATGAGGAATCAAAGGAAAATGAAGGGGAAGTCCTTTTCGGAACCATTGGTTGGACGGGGAATTTCCGTTTTACTTTTGAGGTGGATAATTTGAATAATTTGCGTATCCTTTCCGGTATAAACAACTATGCTTCAGAATATTCATTGAAGCCGCAGGATATATTCCGGACTCCTGAGTTTATCTTTACTTTCAGTGCGGAAGGGAAAGGAAAAGCAAGCCGCGACTTCCATAAATGGGCCCGTAAATATCAGGTAAAAGACGGCGATAAACCGCGTATGACTTTGCTGAATAACTGGGAAGCTACTTATTTCGATTTTAATGAAGACAAGCTGGTCGATATTATGGACGAAGCCAAATCGCTGGGAGTTGATATGTTCCTGTTGGACGACGGATGGTTTGCCAATAAATATCCTCGTAGCAGTGACCGTCAGGGCTTGGGTGACTGGGATGAAACAGTGACGAAGTTGCCGAACGGTATCGGTAAACTGGTGAAAGAAGCAACCGGTAAAGGTATAAAATTCGGATTATGGATTGAGCCGGAGATGGTGAATCCAAAAAGCGAACTCTATGAAAAACATAAGGATTGGATAATCCATCTGCCGAACAGAGATGAATATTATTTCAGAAATCAAATGGTATTGGACCTTAGTAATCCGAAAGTTCAGGATTATGTATTTGGAATTGTAGACAATCTGATGACGAAATATCCGGGTATCGCTTATTTTAAATGGGATTGCAACAGTCCGATTACCAATATTTATTCTCCTTATCTGAAAGATCAGCAGTCTCATTTATATATTGAACATGTAAAAGGATTGTATAATGTTTTGGAACGTGTAAAAGCCAAATATCCGAACCTGCCGATGATGCTTTGCTCCGGTGGTGGCGGACGTTCTGATTATGAAGCGTTGAAATACTTCACTGAGTTCTGGCCGAGCGATAATACGGATCCGATAGAACGTATCTTCATCCAGTGGGGGTATTCTCATTTCTTCCCTTCCAAAACAATGGCTGCCCATGTGACAAGCTGGAATAAGAATGCCAGCGTGAAATTCCGTACGGATGTTGCGATGATGGGTAAATTGGGTTTTGATATCCGTATTCATGATATGACTCCGGCAGAACAGGAATATTGCAAAGGGGCGGTGAAGAATTTCAATCGTTTGGGTAACGCTATTCTGGATGGTGACCTGTATCGTCTGGTATCTCCTTACGAAGGAAATCATTCTGCTGTGATGTATGTGAATGAAGCGACGGATAAGGCTGTTCTTTTTGCTTTCGATATCCATCCCCGATATGCAGAGACGTTGCAACCTGTACGTTTGCAGGGATTGTCTCCGGAAGCTCAGTATGAGATAAAAGAGATCAATTTGCTCCCGGATACCAAATCTATATTAAAATGTAACGGAAAGACATATTCCGGTGAATATCTGATGAAAGTCGGTATTCCGGTATTTTCCGGTAGACAATTGGCTAGCCGGGTGATTGAAATATCGAAAAAATAAAAGGATATATCCATAATAGAAAACGGAGAGGCTTGATAAATAAGTCTCTCCGTTTTTTTCTACGGATATGGATAAGCGTATTTTTATATCTTCTTTGCGGATAATAAAGTAACCAATAGAGAAGCACAGCAAAGAAATACTCCTACACCGGCAGTCCCGGCCCATCCAAACAGCTGCCAGGCCGTTCCGGAAAGAAAAGTTCCCAACGAACCTCCGACAAAATAGGTTGTCATAAATATAGTATTAACCCGGTTGGAGGCAGCCGGGCATAATTCGAAAATGCTTGATTGGTTACTTAACTGGATGCATTGCATGCCAATATCTATAATAATTATGCCGGCTATGATAGAGGTATAAAAGTTTCCTCCGAAATAAAGTAATAACCAGGCTAGCAGTATCAAACCGCATCCCCAGAAATTAAAAGCTCTGACTCCCACTTTCCTGACATATTTTCCAACCAACGAGGCCGACATGGCCCCGGCTACGCCGCAAAGTCCCAACATACCAACCACATCGCTGTTTGCAAAGAAAGGTGCTTGTCCCATTTTGAATGCCAGACACGACCACATAGCCAGAAAAGAACCGAAAGCCAATCCTGACCGGACAGCATAAATCCGTAAAGCCGGATAATCCTTTACTAAGGATAGAAGAGATTTCATGAGGTCGGCGTATTTTCCTTTAAAAGTAGGGCGTATATCCGGCAAAACGGTAACTACTACGATGCTGCACACAACCATCAGTACGGCAGCAATATAATACATTTCACGCCAGCCGAACAATTCTCCGACCACTCCGCTAATGACCCGTGAAACCAATATTCCGGATAATAATCCTGAAACGACCAGCCCTACGTTACGTCCTTTGTTTTCCGGTTTTGAATAAATGGCGGCGATGGGTATGAATATTTGTGGTATTACCGAACAAATGCCTGTAAATAATGAAGCAGTCAGGATTATATGAATGTTGGGCGCTGTGGCGATGCATAAAAGTGAAAGTACCAAAAGAGCAAAATTGGTGACGATTATCTTTTTACGTTTATACATATCTGCCAGTGGCACAACGAATAACAATCCTAAAGCATAACCAATCTGTGTAACCATAGCAATCAGATTGGTCGTAAATTCAGATACGTCGAGATCATGCCGTATCATATTTAAAAGAGGCTGGTTATAATATAGATTGGCGACCGAAATACCGGCAACAATGGATAATGTCCAGAGGATCAAAGGTGGAAGTCCACCGTTTTCTTTCAATGTTTGTTTCATAAGCTGTCTTTTAAGCCGGCAAATTTACCCTAAATAATTGAAAACATAAAGCCTTTTTTTAAAGGGATACAGCTTGTGAAGTATATAGGGATATTCAAATAAATAGTTATATTTGCCAATAAATAAAGAAGAAAAATATGATTGACCAAATTAATGATATATTACAGAACACAACTATAACTCCGACTACTGCGGCTGTGAAATTATTAGTCAGTTTCTTTTTAGGTGCGATTATTGGTGTGGAGCGCCAGTTTCGCCGCCGGGAAGCCGGAATGCGAACCTTTACATTGATCTGTATGGGGTCGGCAGCAGCCATGCTGATATCTATCTGGATACCGCAATGTTATCCTAACTTCCTGAATGGTGATCCCGGACGTATTGCTGCCCAGGTACTTACTGGTATCGGTTTTTTGGGTGCCGGGGCTATTATGCAAAGCCATGGGAGTATTCATGGGTTGACAACAGCGGCTTGTATCTGGGTTGTTGCCGTGATCGGTCTGGCCGTGGGAGCGGGGATGTATGTTCCGGCATTGATTGGGACAGGCCTTACATTAGTTATATTGGTTAGCCTTGAAAGACTTGAAAAAAGGATGTTCCTGAATGGGGTAAATAAGATCCTGACGATTATTTGTACGACCGCAACTCCTGATTTGAAAGCTGTCCGCAAAATTCTTGAATCAAAGAACATTTATATTGTAAGTGTTTCCTTTGAATCTATTTATGAACAGAACAAGTCTATCATAACCTATAAAGTGAATGTGAAAGCCCAGTCGTCTTATATGAATTTATTCAGTGAGATCAGGACATTGGGATATGTTTCTCAAATAAGATTGATGGCCTGAGCCATCAATCCAATTCGTTTTTCAGCATTCGTCCTGCTATACGGGCTGCATCTTCCACATATTTACTACAAGGACGTTTTGCATAATATTCAGCCGTTCTTGCAGAAGGTTCCGGAGCAGTCTGGCTGGCTTCTGCGGCAGGCAAAAGGCTGCGGCAAATGATCGTACCATGCTTTTCCTTGAACAGGTCGGACATCTTTTGAACCATTGCATAGTTCTTTGCCCGGCTTCCTGATCCTGTTGGTCCAATACCGGATATTTGAATCCAGCCAGCATAGCCATGGCACTGACCGTTCCGCATACCTCTCGCATCCGGCCAACGCCACCGCCAAAAGATACGGACATCTTCTTTGCCATATCCAGGTTCAGTTCAAAAACATCCGAATAAGCCAGGAATACCGACTGCGCACAGTTGTATCCCGACTCAAAATTTTGAACGGCAATTTTTACACGTTCTTCAATATCAAACTCCTTCATAAAAGAGAAGTGTTATTTAGAATTCATAATCAACACACGCTCTGTCGGCTTTTACCGGGCCGATAATCCCTTTTGAAACAGCTACGTGTTCAGGGTGGTTGGCATATGTCTTTACATCTTCGAGCGAATCGAGTTCTGTAGTCAGGATAACATCCCAGGTTTCTTCGGGGTTAATATTGAAATCGACACGGATCAAACGTAAAACATCGATCTTGTCGATCAACGCTTCCAGACCTGTTTTGATTTCCTGCATTTTTGCCAGTTTATCGGCAGGAGTTGCAAACTCCGTCAGCTTAAACATTACAATGTGTCTTACCATAAACGCTTTAATTAATTACATTTGTTCGTCCAAATAGGAATCTTTGTATCCCAGGAAATATAAAATACCATCCAGACCGATCGTGGAGATGGACTGCTTGGCTGTTTCTTTTACTTTTGGTTTGGCATGGAAAGCGATACCTAACCCGGCAATGCTGATCATCGGCAGGTCGTTTGCCCCGTCACCAACAGCTACGGTCTGACGGATATCGACATTCTCAACCTGAGCGATCAGGCGGAGTAGTTCTGCTTTCCGCTTGCCATCTACGATATCTCCGACATAACGTCCTGTCAGCTTTCCGTCTTCAACTTCAAGCTCATTGGCATATACATAATCAATATTGTATTTCTGTTTCAAGTAGTTGCCGAAATAAGTGAATCCACCGGAGAGGATAGCGATCTTGAAACCTACCTTTTTAAGGATACGCATCAAACGGTCGACACCTTCCGTAATGGGCAAGTTTTCGGCAATCTCCTGCATAACAGAGACATCCAATCCTTTTAATAAGGCACAACGTTGGCGGAAACTTTCGCTGAAATCTATTTCTCCCCGCATAGCAGATTCGGTAATCGCTTTGACCTGATCGCCGACACCGGCACGAACAGCCAACTCATCGATTACTTCAGTCTCAATAAGAGTTGAGTCCATATCGAAACAGATAAGACGACGCATACGGCGATACATGCTGTCTTCCTGAAAAGAAATATCCATTACCTGTTCGGCCGAGAGCTTCATGAACTCTGCCTTCATCAACTCTTTGTCGCGAGGAGTTCCACGCACAGAGAATTCGACGCTGGCTTTGGGGGTACGGGCATCTTCATCCAAAGGAATACGGCCGGTCAGACGTTTGATGTCATCTATATTCATTCCCTGTTCGGCAACGACACGGGTTACGCCCGCTATCTGTCTGGCAGTTAACTTTCTTCCCAGAATAGTGATGATATAACGGTTCTTTCCCTGCATATCAACCCATTTCCTGTATTTTTGCTCCGTGATCGGATTAAAACGGATATTTACATCCAGTTCATAGCTTTTAAAAAGTAACTCTTTCAGGATATCTCCGGAATTGCCTTCGCAACTCTGGAAAAGAATTCCCAGTGATAAGTTGTCATGGATATCAGCCTGGCCGATATCGAGAATCACCGCATTATTCTTTGCCAGTATCTCTGTCAGGGCGGCAGTAACCCCCGGACGGTCGGCTCCGTTTATATTTATCAGTATAATTTCGTCTTTTTGTCCCATGTTTTTTGTTTTATAAGGCAAAGGTAAATAAGTTATATGCAAATAATGGCATTTAGATAAACAAAAATTCAAATGAAATTGTTATTTTTACAGAGACGTTATATTTAATTTAGAACCTGGCAACCTTAATAAGTCCTGACTGGCAGGCAAATGAGATGAAGATTCAGTTTGAAATTAAGGAAAAGCTGCCTGAGATTATTGCCGAAGTACGGCATTCAGACAAATGGCAAACAACAGTAGTGGAAAAAACGCATGGCCTGGAGAGGGTTACTATCAAAGACCCTAATTATGATTCAGAAGCTTGTATCGAGATCTGGGAACATGAGATTCACGTCCGTACGGCATGGTCAAATTACACCTACCGTGTTTTTAAACGGGGTGATTCTTGCTGGTGCGAGTATATCGGAGCCTACAGAGGACTGCTGGAGCAGACCTTACTCCCTACATTGACTCCTAAAATGAACATTCTTGATTCGGTAGTTATTGAAAGTTCGTTGACAGGTAATAAAAAAGAAACATTGCGAACCTACAGTTCGGAAAACCTCAAACTGAAGAACTTCCGTCGCGATAATTTCAAAGAAGAGTATAACAGAACATCATTACAGGACCATCCAACAATTGTTTATGATGAATATATCAAGGAAGGGATGCCGATGCCTTCGCCGTATGATGATAAGTAAAATAAAAAAGCCCGGTTTCAAGCCGGGTTTTTTATTTTCGGATTCTCTTTACCGGAAAGCAGTTGAATTAGGTTTAATTTGAAGAAAGGTGAAAGATTATTCGTATTTATCCCTGTTCCTAATCCTAAATTTATGTTATAAAGCAACCGTTTTAGTGGATTTTCATGCGATAAAACATATAAAAAATCTTGCTTTTTAGTCGATTTATGTTATATCGTTTGGAGGTAAAGGTATTTTGCGCTTATCTTTGCCAGCGTTAAGAACAAGAAAGTAGCTCCTTAGCGAAGGAAAAACGCTTGTTTACTTCCTGAAAATCAGGAGTCGGACATAAAGGATGGCAGACGAAAACCGCCCGCAGACCGGTAAGTAAGCTGTTGGAGAGTCTCGTCCGATTAAGTTTAACGTAAATAATAAATTATGAAGGTAAGAGCTTATGTTCTCATTGTAACGGTTGCGTTGGCAACAATGTCATCCGGTACAAAAGAAGCAAGACCTACCGTGGGTACTAATCCAGGTGATCTGGCTCCGAGAATAGAGTCTTTGGGAGGCGAAAGTGATTTCAGTTTCCAAAATCATTCCGGACGTTACACGTTGCTGAATTTCTGGGCAGCTTACGATGCTGAATCGCGGGTCCGTAACGTTCAATTATGGAATGAAGTAAACAAACTAAGTTCAGACAAAATTGCCATGTATTCTGTTTCTCTCGACGAGAAAGAATCAATCTTTACCGAGACGGTAAAGGCAGATAGGCTTAGCGGCACAAAGCAATTTCATGAAGGACTTGGAAAAAAGTCAGCGTTGTATGGAAAGTTTAACCTACAGAAAGGTTTGAAGAACTTCCTGATTGACGACAAAGGAGTTATTATTGCAGCAAATGTTACTCCGGATAAACTGACTGACATTTTGAATAGAATTTAATCAGTAGATTATTATTTTAAAAAAGAGTTGTTCCGCCCAACGAGGAACAGCTCTTTTTTTGTTATTTCAAGTGGGCTATCATAAAGATCGGGTTATCTTCATCATCCACTTTTCCGGATAAATCGAGTAATGCTTGGTCTACTTTATTACCAGCCGCCTGTTTTTCCTCTATGTACTCATGTAATTCGTATGGCCAGAAATAGGCAAACAATTGATTATCGTAAACTCCGAAACGAGGGAAGAATGTTTCTTTATGATGAATATCATCAATAAAACCTCGACCTTTTACTGCAACGGTTTCTCCTGTCCGTTTATCGTAATAAGCGATTTGTGGGTAAGCCTGATTTTCCATATCCCGGAGAACTGGACTGACAATATTCTCATTCCAGATAATGAATATATAATGATCTGTGTCATAAACAGCATCGATCCATTTTTTCCCTTCTGTCAGGCGGGTAAGTTCGCAATTATCGAGATAGCTTTTAAGAGCAGCTTTTCGGTCTACGCTATTTCTGGTTTTGTGGACAGACATCATCAACTCGTCGAAAAGTTCGTTTTGCCGCGTCAGTGAAATTTCATTCGGTATTTTATATTCTCCTAAATCAATGATCCATCGGGGAGACAGACCGTTTTCTTTTACCCTGTAAATGGTATCATTATAATAGTTGTAAAAAAGAACACTGTCCGAGTTGCAGGTGTAAGCTCGCTTAATACCTGAATAACTGACATTATTAAGTCTTATTTTAGGTATGGAAGAAGGGATGACACGTTCTGCATATATGATTTTGAAGTTATGATCTACAGTGTAGACTGTGTCCGGAAGATTGTATATTGAAAGAGAGTTTCCTGCTGGAGCCCAATCGTCGATCCATCCAATTCTTCCTAATTGTCCAGGTGCTTCAAATTCTGATTTTGTATTCGATAATAACTGTATTTCATTACCGGTAAATTTACCGTTTTCATCATACTCGATCAGTTTATGACCGTAAGAATAGAAATGGCCTTTTGTAAAAAGCGATCCCATATAGAGAGCGGGATCTTCTCCGGGACCTTGCCCGATACGACCTATGGTCCGGATGAACTTACCATTCAAATCAAAAACAGTGCGGCTACATATAATATACGGAGGAGAATAATTGAACCAACTTGTATTTCTAAGCAAACATTCTTTTCGGGTTTCAAGTGGGAGGTAAGTAATACTATCTACTAATTCCGATAAATTAACTTCGCGTATCTGATTAATAGCATCTCCCAAACGGATGATATTGTCGATTGTTTTCTCCTCTGCCGCGGTTTGTTTCGTTTCTCCGGAACAGGAAAATAAAATACCGGCTAACAGGATATAGGTTAATTTTTTCATGGCTTATCTATTATGGAGTGACTAATAACAAAGTATGAACAAAGATACAATATTCTACGAACGATTCGTAATGTTGGCGTTAAACTGTCTTAATAAAACAAGTCTGCATTCTCTTAAAAATGGACTGTAAACCGGATTTTTATTGTATTTTTGTTTTCTAATTTATTACCAAACAAATAAACACATTAAAATGTACAGACAGTTTATCGCAGCATGTTCCCTGACCGGAGCTTTAATGCTGAGTTCATGTTCACCCACGACCCCTGTGGCACATGATGTTTCTATTATTCCTATTCCCAAAGAGATTAAGAATGCCAATGGGCAGTTTACTTTGAAAGATGGCATGACAATTGGTGTAGCTGATAAGCAGTTATTGCCGGCTGCAAACTATCTTTCCGGCCTTTTATCCCGTTCAACCGGCTATATATATAATGTACGCGAGGGAGACGGTGATATATCTTTGGCTGTAAGTGATATTGCCGGTCAAAATGAAGGTGCCTATTCTTTGGACGTTACTTCCGCTAAAGTTCAGATCAAGGGAAATACCTACGGCGGTGTTATTTCCGGTATTGAATCTCTTCGCCAACTTTTGCCGGCAGAGATAGAGTCGCCGGCGGTGGTAAAGGATATTAATTGGAGTGTTCCGGCTGTTCAGATCACTGATGTACCCCGTTTCGGTTGGAGAGGGTTGATGCTGGATGTTTCCCGTCATTTCTCTACTAAAGAAGAAGTGAAGGAACTGTTGGATATGATGGCTCTTTACAAACTGAACAAATTCCACTGGCATCTGACCGACGACCAGGGATGGCGTATCGAAATAAAGAAATACCCGTTGCTGACAGAGAAAGGGGCTTGGCGTACCTTTAACAATCATGACCGGGAGTGTATGAGATTAGCAAAAGAGCAGGATAATCCCGATTATGAAATTCCGGCTGAAAAGTTACGTATCACTCAGGGCGACACTTTATACGGAGGTTTCTATACCCAGCAAGATATTAAAGAAATCGTTGAATATGCCGGTGTACGTGGTATTGATGTAGTTCCGGAAATAGACATGCCGGGACATATGCTGGCGGCGGTAAGTAATTATTCAGGTGTTTCTTGTTTTAATCAGACAGGGTGGGGAACGACTTTTTCTTCTCCGGTTTGTCCGGGTAAAGACTCGGCTCTTGAATTTTGTAAGAATGTTTATAGCGAAATCATTCCGCTTTTCCCTTATAAATATATCCATCTGGGAGCTGATGAAGTAGAAAAAACGAACTGGAAGAAATGTCCGGATTGCCAGAAACGGATGAAAGATAACGGGCTGAAGACAGAAGAAGAGTTACAGTCCTGGTTTGTTCATAACATGGAGAAGTTCTTTAACGATAACGGAAAAGAAATGATCGGCTGGGATGAAATCCTGGAAGGCGGCTTGTCTCCGACGGCAACAATCATGTGGTGGCGTACCTGGAGTCCGAACGCAGTTCCTGACGCAACGGCACAAGGCAACCATGCAATCATGACTCCGAATGCTAATTTCTATTTTGACTATCAGCAGGATAAAAATTCGTTGTCCGGTGTATATAATTACAATCCGATGCTTGAGTCGTTGAATGATGCACAGAAAGCATTGATTTTGGGTATGCAGGCAAATCTCTGGTGCGAATATATCCCATCCCGCGAACGGATACAATATATGATTATGCCCCGTATGATGGCATTGGCTGAACTGGCCTGGAGCGATCCTTCCGTAAAAAGTTGGGATGGATTTAAAGAAAGACTGGTTAAGCAATTCCCACGCTTGAATATCATGAACGTAAATTACCGTATGCCGGATTTGGAAGGATTCAATAACACAAATGCATTTATCGGTGAAGGTACAGTGGCAATTACTTGTCTTGATCCGAGTGTTGAAATCCATTATACAACGGATGGCAGTATCCCGACTTTGGAATCGCCTCAGTATAACGGTCCGATCAAGGTAACGGAAACGACAGACTTCACTTTCCGCTCTTTCCGTCCGAACGGTAAGAAAGGTGATATCGTGAAGACGCGTTACGTTAAGAGCGAATATGCTCCGGCTGCGGATGCTACACCTTCCAAGAAAGGTTTGCAGGCTGTATGGCATGAGTTTAAAGGTAACAAATGTGCCGATATTGATAATGCTCCGGTAAACGGTACGTATGAAATATCTGAAGTGACTATCCCGAAAGAAGTGAAAGGTAATATCGGTTTGGTCGTTACAGGATATTTCAATGCTCCGGAAGATGGTATTTATACTTTCAATCTGTTGTCTGACGATGGCAGTACATTAAAGATTGGCGGAGAATTGGTTGTTGACAATGACGGTCCTCATTCACCCCGTGAAGTAACCGGACAGAAAGCATTGGCAAAGGGACTTCATCCGATTGAAGTTAAGTATTTCGACCATAATGGCGGTATGCTTCAGCTAAAGGTTTTGACAGCCGACGGCAAAGAACTGCCGGTTAATGCAGATATGTTTGCTTATTGATCAGGTAACGACTAGAAATATAAACGCCCCGTAAAGATTAGAGATGCTTTACGGGGCGTTTTGTTTTATATTCAACTATTTCTTATTTACCGCAGTGCTTCCACTTCTTCCGTGTGCAAAGGATCTTCTTTCCTAACAGACGGGCACCGTCTTCTGTAATCAGATAATCTTCTTCGTTGCGGATGCCGCTGAAGTCTTTGTAAGTTACCAGCTTTTCATAATTGATAAATTCGGTAAACTTATTCTGGCTTCTCCAAAGATCCATCAATTCAGGGATAAAGTAGACACCCGGTTCGATAGTAAGAACGAATCCCGGTTCCAGTTTACGTCCCAGGCGGAGAGACTTACGGCCGAACTCTGTGCTCTTCGGTTGTCCGTCGTATCCTACATATACTTCACCCAGGTTTTCCATATCATGTACATCCAATCCCATCATGTGTCCCAGGCCACAAGGCATGAACATTGCATGAGCTCCGGCCTTTACAGCTTCCATCGGATCGCCTTTGACAAAACCAAGATCCTTCAAACCTTCCATAATGACTTTGCAGGATAGTTCGTACACATCGACGAAAGGAATACCCGGACGCAACGCTGCAACAGCCGCTTCGTGAGCCGCTACCTGAATATCATAAATATCTTTCTGACGAGTCGTGAATTTGGAATCAGCCGGAATGGTAGAAGACATATCACCCGCATAACCCATTTCCGTTTCCGCACCGGCATCGAGCAGCAGCATATCGCCACTCTTAATCATATTGCTATGGTCATGGTTATGCAGCGTCTGCCCGTTGATCGTTGCGATAATGGGGAAGGAGAGTTGATAGTCATTCGCATAAGCCACTTCAGCCACGGCAGCAGCCACTTCGCTCTCACGGATTCCCGGACGGACGGTGCGCATGGCAGTCAGATGCATGTCGGCAGTAACCACACAAGCCTTTTCGATTTCGACAATCTCTTCCGCAGTCTTATAATTACGCTGATTTACCACACCGAAGATGAAAGGCACCGAAGGTTGTTCCGTTCCCGGCACGATATCCAGCCATTGAAACAGTTTGATCTGATGTTCCGCACGGTAAGTCGGCAGGTAATGGATACGCTGGCTTTTCTGTTGTGCTGCTTTCAGATATGATTCAATTTCTTTGAAAGGGCGAACTTCGGTGATACCGGCTGCTTCGCTCTTCTCCTTCAGAGTCGGCTGAGTTCCCATCCATACGATTGCATCGATCGTCAGTTCGTCACCGAAAATGATTTCTTTATCATTGTCAATATCAATAATGGCGGAGAGACCGGCATAAGGAAGCCCGAAGAAATACAGGAACGTGGAATCCTGGCGGAAGTGATAGGTGTTGTCTGCATAATTCATTCCCGACTCATCGTTTCCGAGGAAAAGCAACAGGCCTGAACCTATTGTCTGTTTTAGTTTGGCCCGGCGGCCCATATAGGTTTCTTTACTAAACATAAGAATAGAATTTTATTTATTGCTACCAAAGATAATGCAAGCCGAGAACAGAATAAAATGAACGAGTTCATTTTTTATGTCGAGGCGCAGCTTATCTTCGTTTTGGAACAAAGATAGTAATTAATATAGACTAACAGACATCTATTAAAAAATATTTCTTACATTGGCATCACGAAATTAAACCTTGCATGCGATTATGAAGATTCAGCAAATACAAGAACTTACCGATGCGACCGTGGCGTGTGGAAACGATAAGCTGGGCCATGAAGTACAATGTGCTTTTGCCAGCGACCTGATGAGCGACGTTCTGACATTGTGCTGTGATGAAATGATTCTCATTACCGGACTTTGCAATCTGCAAACGATCCGTACAGCTGAAATGGCCGATGTCGATTGTATCCTTTTCGTCCGTGGCAAGAAAGCTACGCCGGAGATGTTGCAACTTGCGTCCGAGAACAATATGATCTTGCTTGAAACCTGTCATTCCATGTATCATGTGGCTGGCGAGTTGTATTGCAGCGGTCTTGTGCCGGTCTATTAAAGAAAGGAGAGGATATGCAGCTAACGTTTGAATTGGAAGGAGGAAACTTCTCGAAGGCCGGATATGCTTCCAGCCAGATAAAGAAGATACTGAAACAGTTATCGATCGATTCCCGTGTCATCAAGAGAGTGGTCGTGGCGCTCTATGAAGCGGAAGTGAACGTTGTTGCCCATGCCTGGCGCGGGAAAGTGGCGGCAGAACTGGATGCGGATAAGATTACGCTGACATTGAAAGATGAAGGTCCCGGTATTCCGGATATTCCGCAAGCCATGCAGGAAGGCTTTTCCACGGCTTCGCCGGCTGTGCGTGAAATGGGGTTTGGGGCAGGAATGGGATTGCCCAATATGAAAAAGAATGTAGACGAATTAACTATAGAGAGCGAGGTAGGCGTAGGAACAATCGTACGCATGGTTACCTGGTTCAGAAAGAAGGAGTAGAAGACCATGGAAGATACTAAATTTTATCATGCCCTGAAAATCGACAAGGAGCGCTGCATCGGTTGTACACATTGTATGACGAAATGCCCGACTCGTGCTGTCCGTATCCGGGATGGGAAAGCCGTGATTCGCAAAGACTGGTGCGTCGATTGCGGGGAATGTCTGAAAGCATGTCCGACAGAAGCCATTTATGTGGAGCAGGACGACTTCCAGAAGATATTCGACTACGAATGCCGCGTGGCGCTTGTTCCCACCGTTTTCATCGGACAGTTTTCCAAATATACGACGGAAGAAGAAATATTCAGCGCCTTGTATGAGTTGGGATTCACCCATGTCTACCAGGTTGAGTTTACGGCCGATATGATTCATCGCGAGATGCTCCGGCAGATGGAACAGGCCGAAGAAAAGCCGGTGATCAGTTCTTTTTGTCCGGCTATTGTGCGACTGATACAAATTCGCTTCCCTGCTTTGGTCGATAATATCCTGCTGGTGAAAAGTCCGGTGAATGCAACTGCTACCTATTACCATCAGGTATTGACGGAGGAAGGTCATTCCCCGGATCAGATCGGCCTCTTTTATGTCACTCCCTGTGCCGCCAAGATTGCGGCCTTGAAGAGTGCTGACGGATATTCGTCCACCATTAACGGCGTGATCAATATGGATACCCTATATAATAAGGTATACCATATCCTGCAAAACCGACCGAAAGGGTATAAGCCGGATTGCGTGCTTCCGCCCGCCTTGACAAAGAAAGAAATGCGATGGAGCCAGACGGGAGGGGAGGCCAAACACTTCTCCGGCCGTTGCCTGGCCATCGACGAAATACATAATGTGATCGATTTCCTGGAACGTATGGAAACGACAACGGAGGTCCGTAATGTGGACTTCCTGGAACTCCGTGCCTGTGACCGCAGTTGTGCCGGAGGCGTATTGGCCGTTGCGAACCGCTTCCTTACGGCCGAACGGATCATGAAGCGTTCGATGAAACGTGACAAGGCGCCGCTCATTTATGCCTCCGAACGATTGGGAGCATTGGCTTATTTGAAGCAGCACATCACGATCCGTCCGCTCCAGCCTAACCCGAAGCTGCTCTATGACGGTTCTATCGAAGAAGTCCTGAAAAAGATGGAACAGGTGCGCCGTCTGATGTGTTATCTGCCGGGAATCGACTGTGGCGCTTGCGGAAACCCTAATTGCCAAAGTCTGGCAGAAGATATCGTCCGTCACGAAGCACAGTTCAGCGACTGCATTTTCATGCAGCGTAATATGGAGAAGCATGGCAAACTGGATCAGGAACATGCCTTCCGCCTCGTCGAAAAGACCTGGGGAAAAGATCGTTTAAATAAAGACTGTTATAAGAAAGGAGCTAAATATGAAGGTCAGTGATCTTGTAAAAGAATTGAATCTTACCGTTTTTTGCGGAGAAGAGAATCTGGATACGGTAATCAAAGGTGGCTATACCAGCGACTTGTTGAGTGATGTAATGGGACATATGGAAGAGGGTATGTTGTGGATCACCATGCAAACCCATCAGAACATTGTTGCCGTTTCAACCCTGAAGGATGCTGCCGCCGTCTTGATTGTCAATGGTGCTTCGCCGGATGAAGAAACATTGCAAAAGGGGAAGGACGAGGATATTCCTTTGTTGGGAACATCTCTTTCTGCTTTTGTTATCAGTGGAAAAGTGTATCAACTGTTACAGAACGGATGAACCTCTACCGGGCCGATCTGCATATTCATACCTGTCTTTCGCCTTGTGGAAGTCTGGATATGAGTCCCACGGTCATTGTCGAAACGGCACTTGCCCGCGGATTGGATATCATTGCCATAACCGATCATAACACGACCCTGCAATGTCCTGAAATACAATCGTTGGGAGCCGAAGCCGGATTGACTGTCCTTGCCGGAGCCGAAGTCTGTACCCGTGAGGAAGCACATTGCATTGCCCTTTTCGGAAGTGATGAAGCCCGTGCCGCTTTCCAGCAATATCTGGAGAAACATCTACCGCCTGTTCCCAATGATCCCGACCGTTTCGGCGACCAGGTCTGGGTAAACCGTAAAGATGAGATAATGGGAGAGGCCCCGTACTTGTTGCTTTCCGCACTCGATCAGAACGTCAATCAGGTGGCTGCATTTGTAAAGGAACTGGGCGGCCTTTTTGTTGCTGCACATGTGGAACGGCCTTCTTTCAGCCTGATCAGCCAGTTGGGATTTATTGATCCGTCATTATCGCTGGATGCAATAGAATATACGGATGCTTCCCGTTTCGCCCGGCTTTTGGCGGAGCAGAAGTATTTATCGAACTACACATCCTATCCGGCTTCCGATGCCCATTATCCGGAACAAATCGGGACTAAGCCCTGTTTGATACGGGCTGCTGCACCTTTATTCGAAAACATCAGGATGGCTTACGCCAAAAGTCAGGAACATTTAGTCTTTTCCTCCGCATAATTAAAATAGGAAGATATACTATACATAAATGTAAGGTATATTCTACATATAAGTAAGGCTATACTTGCCAATATGTAAGGCATACCTTCCTTTTATAAAATAAAGGAGAAAAAAGTTTAATATTCAGCATATCAGGAAATAAATATCAGGATGAATACACTTACATTTCATATTACGGATATAGCATCAAACAGTGTTCGTGCCGGTGCGACTCGTATCTTATTGGATATTGCTATAAATGAGGAGAATACAATCATCCGTATTGCAGACAACGGTTGTGGAATGGATGCAGAGACGATTGCCCGGGTAACGGATCCGTTCTATACGACCCGTACGACCCGAAAGGTAGGCCTGGGAATCCCTTTCCTGATACAAAATGCGGAACAGACCGGAGGTTTTGTCAAGATAAGTTCCCAACCGGGAGCGGGGACGGAGGTTACAGCTTGTTTTATAACCGCTAATATTGATTGTCCTCCCTGGGGAGACCTTCCCGGAACAGTCGCCATGTTGATAAGCGGCAATCCGGAAATCAATGTCTGTTTTTCATATAAAAAGGGAGAACAGCTTTTTGAAGTGAGTACGGAAGAGTTGCTGGCTGTCTTTGAAGACATACCGCTAAGTCATCCGAAGGTAATACTTGCCATAAAGGAGATGATTGCAGAGAATCTGGCGTGATTCAACTATGCTTAGTCTTGCTCTTGTAGTAATTGTAACGCTCCATCACTTCACGCACATAATTGAATGTCTCCGAACCGCGGAGATATCCATGTTTGCAGACAGGGTCGTTATAATATTCGGGATCGCTTTTCAGGCGGATATACTCGGCAACGTTATCTTCCCAGACGTTCGGGTTCTTTCCATACTTCTCGGCCAGGCGTTGAGCGTCATAGACATGTCCGATGCCGGCATTGTAAGAGGCTAATGTAAACTTTATCTTTTCCAGCGGGTCGGTAATCTCGGAAAAGCCCTGGCGGAATTTACGCAGGCAATCTACACCTGTACGGATCCCGATATCCGGGTCTTTCAGTTCGTGGGGAGTAACACCAAGCGCTTTTGCCGTGTTCGGCATAATGCCCATCAGACCTTCGGCTCCTGCCCAGGATACGACAGAAGGGTTGAAATGGGATTCCTGATAGGAAATGGAGGCTAGCAGTTGCCAATCCCATCCGATGTTTTTGGCATGCGACGGAACAAATCGTCATAAGGAGAGATATGTCCGTTCTTTACCGGGGGAAGATCTGCTGTTAACGGTTGCTTGCCTAGTTCGAAATAACGTTTCACTACTGCTCGATAGACGTGCGAGCCTGATTTATCCGATGCCCATGCATTAATAGCTTCGGCCAGCTTCGGACTGCTCTTACGCACCAACCAGGAAGAACGCTGCATGAAGCTGATTTTCAGTGAGACATTGATATTCCAGAAATAGGTCTTGTTCAGACGGGCAATATTATCGTCACTGATGGTATAGGGGATTTCACCTTGCGAGACCATCGCTATCAGGTCTTCGGTTGTTACCGTATCTTTCTTTATATCTTTTATATGGATGCCGCCGCCTAATTCTTTATCCAGGTTTTTAAGGCGTTCGTAATACTTAGTATCGGGTTTCACATATACGTCTTTCCCGATTAGTTGGGTGACATCTTTAAGAATCGTATCGCCTTTGTTGGCACGCTGAACCAATACCTGGCTGGTAAGCTCTTCCCGCCCGCAGTAGAGATAATTTTCTTTCAGGTTATTGCTTACCTGGATGGGATAGGCAATAACGTCGGCTTCTCCGGCTTCGAGCATTTCAATCAGGCGGGTGGCATTTTCGGCCACTTTGATATTCAGCTTCAGTCCTTCGGAACGGGCAAAGTCTTTTATCAGGTCGTATTCGTAACCCATCGGCTCCATCTTATACTGGAAATAAGACGTGGAACTGTAGAGTGTGACAGCTGTGATTTCGCCCTGTGCCTTCAACTGGGGGAGGTCCATAGACACAAAATCGTCTTCCTTCTGCTCTTGCTTCTTGCCGGAACAGCTACTCAAAAGCAAAGTGATACACAAAAGGGAGACGATTTTCCTATACATTATTATATATATTACTTTTTCTTCTCTAATAAAACGACATTCTCCACATGATGTGTATGTGGGAACATATCGACCGGACGAACCTTCTTCACGTCGTACTTCACGCTAAGCAGGCTCAAATCGCGGGCCTGTGTTGCCGGATTACAACTTACATAAACGATACGCTCCGGTTCGGCGAAAAGGATGGTGTTGATTACATCATCGTGCATGCCGGCACGTGGAGGATCAGTAATAATAACATCCGGACGGCCATGTTGGTTTATGAAATCTGCTGTCAGGATATCTTTCATGTCTCCGGCGTAGAACAACGTATTGTCAATCTTATTCAAAGCCGAATTAACTTTAGCATCTTCGATTGCTTCCGGTACATATTCGATGCCGATTACTTTCTTAGCCTGGCGGGAAACGAAGTTGGCAATCGTTCCGGTACCGGTATAAAGGTCGTAAACCATTTCATTACCGGTCAGTCCGGCAAACTCGCGGGCAATCTTATATAAGTTATAAGCCTGTTCGCTGTTCGTCTGATAGAACGATTTCGGACCAACCTTGAACTGAAGGCCTTCCATCTCTTCAATGATATGATCTTTACCACGGAACACCAGGACTTCCTGGTCGGTGATCGTGTCGTTGCACTTTTCGTTTATGACATATAATAAGGAAGTGATTTCCGGGAATTGTTCTGCCACATGAGACAGCAGGGCTTCGCGGCGTTCCTTATCTTCATGGTAGAATACGACAACCACCATCAGGTCGCCCGTCGATGCCGTACGTATCATTAATGTACGGATAAAACCTTCCTGATTCCGCAGGTCGAAGAAAGGATATCCTTCGTGTGACAGGCAATATTCCTTGATGCAAAGGCGGATGCGGTTGGAAAGATTATTCTGCAACCAACATTTGTGTATATCCAGCACTTTGTCGAACATACCGGGAATATGGAAACCGACCCCGTTCATGCAATCGAAAGTAGCTCCGGATTTTACTTCTTCTTCCGTCAGCCATTTCTTGTTGGAGAATGTGAATTCGAGTTTATTCCGGTAGAAGGAGGTGCGTTCGGAACCCAATATAGGCAAAATCTCTTCCATTTCTATCTTTCCGATACGGGTGAGATTGTCTATGACCTGCTTGTGCTTGTATTTCAACTGCGCTTCGTAGGGCAGATGTTGCCATTTACAACCGCCGCAAACACCGAAATGTTCGCAAAAAGGAACGGCACGTTCCGGAGAATATTCGTGGAAGTACACTGCTTTACCTTCGGCATAACTGTTCTTTTTACGGGTGAGCTGGATGTCTACTACGTCGCCGGGAGCAACAAAAGGAACAAACACTACTTTCTCATTTACTCGTGCAATCGCTTTACCTTCAGCGGCTACGTCTGTAATTGTTACCTTTTCCAACAAGGGTAACTGCTTCTTATTTCTTGCCAATTTTATCTGAGTTTTAAATTTTTCCCACGCAAATGTACATATTTAGGTAATACGAATAATAAGGAATAGCTATAAAACACATAAAATTATTTAACTTTCCATATCCTTCATACTCTGAAATAGCATATATTTGCAGCATTGCAAAGTAGAGATAGCAAAACTGAAATCTAATAAACATAATACTGTCTGACATATGGAAAGAAAAAGAGTCTACACATTCGGAAATGGAAAAGCCGAAGGAAAAGCAGATATGAGAAATCTGCTGGGTGGTAAAGGTGCAAACCTTGCCGAAATGAATTTGATTGGAGTTCCGGTTCCTCCGGGATTCACTATCACAACAGAAGTTTGCTCGGAATATTATGAACTGGGCCAGGACAAAGTCGTAGAACTACTGAAGTCGGACGTTGAAAAAGCTATTGCTAATGTAGAAACGTTGATGAACTCCAAGTTCGGAGATGTAGAAAACCCGTTGTTGGTTTCTGTCCGTTCCGGAGCACGCGCTTCTATGCCGGGTATGATGGATACTATCCTGAACCTGGGATTGAACGACGAAGTAGTAGAAGGGTTGACACGTAAAACCGGTAACGCTCGTTTTGCATGGGACTCTTATCGCCGTTTTGTACAAATGTACGGTGATGTGGTTTTGGGTATGAAACCGACCAGCAAGGAAGACATCGACCCGTTCGAAGCAATCATCGAAGAGGTGAAAGAAGCCAAAGGGGTGAAGCTGGACAACGAACTGACTGTCGACGACTTGAAGACATTGGTTACAAAGTTCAAAGCCGCAGTAAAGAAACAAACAGGAAGCGACTTTCCGACTTGTGCTTACGAACAGTTGTGGGGTGCTGTCTGTGCCGTATTTAACTCATGGATGAACGAACGTGCTATCCTGTACCGCCAGATGGAAGGTATTCCGGCAGAGTGGGGAACAGCCGTAACTGTTCAGGCTATGGTATTCGGTAATATGGGTGAAACTTCCGCTACCGGTGTATGTTTCTCTCGTGACGCCGGTAACGGTGAAGACTTGTTCAACGGTGAATACCTGATTAATGCACAGGGTGAAGACGTTGTGGCCGGTATCCGTACTCCGCAGCAGATTACTAAAATCGGTTCACAACGCTGGCTGAACGCGCCGGTATTCCTGAAGAAGAAAGAGCTGCCAACTATCCTTCAATGGAAGAGGCTATGCCTGAGATCTATAAGGAACTGGATGCTTTGCAGACGAAACTGGAAAATCATTACCGCGACATGCAGGATATGGAATTTACCGTACAGGAAGGTAAACTGTGGTTCCTTCAGACTCGTAACGGTAAACGTACTGGTGCTGCTATGGTAAAGATTGCCATGGATCTGTTGCATCAGGGAATGATTGACGAAAAGACTGCTCTGGCACGTATCGAACCGAATAAACTGGATGAACTGCTTCACCCGGTATTCGATAAAGCTGCGTTGAAGAAAGCAAAAGTATTGGTAAAAGGTCTGCCTGCATCTCCGGGTGCTGCTACCGGCCAGATCGTATTCTTTGCTGACGATGCTGCCGAATGGCACGCTGCCGGTAAGCGGATCGTTTTGGTTCGTATCGAAACATCTCCGGAAGACTTGGCCGGTATGGCTGTTGCTGAAGGTATCCTGACAGCTCGTGGAGGTATGACTTCTCATGCTGCCGTTGTTGCCCGTGGTATGGGTAAATGCTGTGTATCGGGAGCCGGTGGTTTGAATATCGATTACAAGAAAAAAACAATCGAAGTAGGAGGTATCACGCTGAAAGAAGGTGACTTCCTGTCTATCAATGGTTCTACCGGAGAAATCTTTGAAGGACAAATCGAAACGCAGGCTGCTGAATTGTCAGATGATTTCGCTGAATTAATGAAGCTGGCCGATAAATATACCAAACTTCAGGTTCGCACAAATGCAGATACTCCTCATGATGCGGAGATTGCCCGTGCATTCGGAGCAAGCGGTATCGGATTATGCCGTACGGAACACATGTTCTTCGAAGGCGAAAAGATCAAAGCAATGCGTGAAATGATTCTGGCGGAAGATGCCGAAGGACGCAAGAATGCATTGAAGAAGATTCTGCCTTATCAGCAAGCAGACTTCAAGGGTATCTTCAAGGCTATGCATGATCTGCCTGTTACCGTTCGTCTGCTCGATCCTCCTTTGCACGAATTTGTTCCTCACGATCAGAAAGGTCAGGAAGAAATGGCTGAAGCAATGGGTATCTCCGTAAAAGAAATTCAGCAGCGTGTTGAATCGCTTTGCGAACATAACCCGATGTTGGGCCACCGTGGTTGCCGTTTGGGTAATACATATCCTGAAATCACTGAAATGCAGACACGCGCTATTTTAGGTGCTGCGTTGGAATTGAAGAAAGAAGGTATTGTGGCTAAACCGGAAATTATGGTTCCGCTGACCGGTATTCTGTATGAATTTAAAGAACAGGAAAAGGTAATCCGTGCTGCTGCTGAAAAGTTATTTGCCGAAGTAGGAGACCGTATCGACTTTAAAGTAGGTACAATGATCGAAATTCCTCGTGCAGCCTTAACAGCCGACCGTATCGCTTCTTCTGCCGAGTTCTTCTCATTCGGAACAAACGACTTGACTCAGATGACATTCGGTTATTCCCGTGACGACATCGCTTCCTTCCTGCCGATTTATCTGGAAAAGAAGATCCTGAAGGTAGACCCGTTCCAGGTATTAGACCAGAATGGAGTAGGTCAGCTGGTAAGAATGGCTACGGAAAAAGGACGTGCTATCCGTCCGGATCTGAAATGTGGTATCTGTGGTGAACATGGCGGCGAACCGTCTTCAGTTAAGTTCTGCCACAAAGTAGGTTTGAATTATGTATCATGTTCTCCGTTCCGTGTGCCTATTGCTCGTGTTGCCGCGGCACAGGCTGCTATTGAGGATTGATCTGAAAAAATAATAAATAATGCGATTAAGAAGGGTATTTTCTTTGAATATCCTTCTTAATTCGTTTTAAAATGTACGTATTATTGGTTATTTATTTCTTTATTTTCAAATAATAATTACTTTTGTACTAATGATTTTATATTATCCATTAATGTATAAAGAATTATATGGCACGTACAGTAAATTATTCAAAGAAGATTGGGAAAATTAAAGCTCAGTTGGATGAGCTAGTTAAGGACATTGAAAATGGTTCTAAGAAAGGAGAAGAAGTTGTAGAACAGAAAACAAAGACTAAGATTTCTGATATCGATTTCGAAACTGAGGACCTGGCTGCCTTAATGAAGATTCAGACGCGTTTAGTGCGCGCAATTAATGCAAAAATGAAGAATTAAATCGAATGTAGGTTTTATACCTTCGATAAAAGAGGGATATTCCATCCAATGGAGTATCTCTCTTTTTTTATTAAATAAGATCATATCCGCCACTCATTTGAACCAAAACAGGTTTTAAAATGTATTATATAGACGAATAATTATAAAATGGCTGGTTATGAAAACTAAATTACTCAAAACAACACAATTGCTGGTATTAATCTATGTGATCTTCTTCTTTGCCGGATGCTCCAAAAACACAATAATCCTGGAGGTCGGTGATGAGAATAAACCTTCGGGAGGGAATAATACGGAAGGAACTAATCTGGTGACTTTCAATGCTTCAATTGAAGGTCGTAATTTGATGACACGTGCAATGTCACCCATGAATCAGGGAATAAAAAGCAAAGTATTAGTATTTGAACCCTCTACCCAAAACGGGACAAAAGGAACTCCTTCGGCACAGGGATTATACATCACTTCTGCTCCCGGAGTATTAACCGGAGTGGATGGATATAAAATGTATCTGGGAAACGGTATTTTTGATTTTTATGCAGTATCGGATAATTTTTCTACTATACCGTCTAAATTTTCAGCAGGAAAATCAGAACCTTTATTCAATGGGATCGATTACCTTTGGTGGCATAATCCGAATCTGGATGTGGCAAGTTCACAGATCAATATACCGATTGTTTATTTGCATGCAGCGACACAAGTGGTTATTGAAATATCGGAAGGAGAAAGCATTCAGTTAAACAAATTAATTTCAGCAACGATCACTCCGCCAGAACCGGGAGCAAGCATGGATTTGGCAACGGGAACCATACCTCCGGCAACTACATTCGACAGACCGGACAAAATGGGTATAAATGGTTTTCTGGCTCAGTATATCATGCTCCCGCTGGAAACATCCGAACCGATGTCTTTGACATTGGAGATAATGGCAAACGGAGAAAGTGCATCACGAATTTACACCGTTGATGTTCCTGTTCCCGACGGTGCATTAAAAGCCGGTAATTCATATTTATTTAGTGCAATAATCGATGGAAACACCGTTACATTTTCAAGTGTGAATGTAAAAAACTGGACTGAAGTTGATGAAACAGGCAATCCTCTTTATCCTACTTTGGAGTGAGATTAGTTTCCTGTTTAAAACTATATCTGCAAAGCAGTTGAAATTTAACAGATAACTTATTTTCATCAAAATGCTTAGTATTCAGGAATGAAAGAGGAATATTTTCCGCAAATATTCCTCTTCCCATTTATATTTCTTTATAAAATATAGCCGGGGTAAAGATAAAATGCCGTATATTTGTTACTTGATGAAAATTAAAAAAACAATATCAACGTATGGAGCGGTATTTAATAATTAAGACGAGGGATGAGTTGTTACGGATAAAGATAGGGCAGATACTCTACTTTGAAGCTGATAGAAATTATACTAAATTACTATTATCCAATGGAATCCAGTTTACGTTTGCGATTAATATCGGTAAGATAGAAGAGATACTGGAGAAGCAGGTAGAGGGATGCAACAAGATATTAATGAGAGTTGGAAAAAGTCACATCATCAATAAAAATCATATCCTGCAAATCAATTTACCCAAGCAAAAACTGTTATTATTGACAGAAGAAGGCAAGCCAGGGAACTTATAATATCCAAAGATCCTTTAAAAGTACTAAAAGAATCGCTGGAAAAGGAAATGGGTAAACCGGAAGAACCAAAGGAAGTGAAATATGAAGATTAAAATCGGTAAAGCTGAAGATAATGATTTTATAGTGAATGATCCTCATGTTAGCAGACATCATGCTTGTCTGGTTCGTGAGGATCATGGCTGTTGGTTGTTGGAAGATCTCGGCTCTACAAACGGAACTTTCGTCAATGGTTCACAGATCGTCAAGAAACGTATTACACCAACGGACAAGATTATTCTTGGGACCGGGTATGTGCTGAACTTGACTGAAGCGCTTAAATATAATAATGATTATAGTGAAGAGTTTGCAGCACTGAAGAAAGTGTATGACGATTATGTTCAAGAAAAAGTTAAGATACAGTCGGCTAACCAGTTTAAAACCAGACTATTTCAGTCTCTTCCTTTTGCGCTGCCCGGTGTGATAGGCGTTGTGATCGGATTTCTGGGCAAAGGAAGTCCGGAGTTCTTGGCTATAAGTTTGTTTATAACTATCTGTGCCCCGACGATAGGCATTTACTTGGGGGCAAAGCAGGCTTCCAAGACTCCTCAACAGCTTCAGGACATTGCAAACCGGTTTAAAATAGACTACGTATGTCCTAAATGCGGTACTTTTCTGGGTGAAATTCCCTGGGAATCTCTGAGGAACAGGAAACAATGTCCTGTTTCTTCCTGTAAAGCAAAGTGGGTCAGTGAATAAGTTGTTTCGTATCTCAAAAGCGGACAGTTTGTACATAAAACCCAAACCTTTGATTATAAGAGAATATTAGATGTTAATTTAATCCGTTACTTTTCCTACTTTTGTTTCCAGAAAGAATAATTTTAATTCAAACCAGTATGCAAGAGGAGGAATACACATTTGTTACACTAGACAGTGACGACTCCGTATTTAGTGATGCGGTAGTTGTAGATGTGGATGGGGAAAACGATTTATCTGGTATCGTAATGATTGATGACGATAATATGGATGTTTCAGATTTTATTACATTATCTGACGACACAATATTCTTGTCGGATGCAGACGTACATGATACTTTCTCAACTGATATCGACGGAGCAGATTTATCATTTATGCTATGATTTCAGTTAAATGTCCACATTGTCACGTAGGATTAAAGGTAGACGAGGGGAAACTTCCCCTCGATCTGACCTCCTTTAAATGTCCGAAGTGTAAACAACCGATTCCTGTCTCTTTGCTTCAACTGGGAAAACAAGGACTTGATGCGGATCAGGATACAATTCTTGTCAATCCGGTTTCGAATGGTACGGGACAGCTTACAGTTGTTGGAGATTCGGCTACACCGGAACAAATTTTCCCTCTCAATGAAGGTATTGCAATCATTGGTCGTAAATCTAACGCTTCGAACGCTACAATAGGAATTGCAACGGCTGATAAGTCGATGAGCAGGGAACATATACGAATAGAAGTTAAAAAAGACCCGAAAGGAGGGTATAAACATTTTCTTTCTGACAATAATAGTAAAAACCATACGTTATATAATAGTAATTACCTTGAAAATGGAGAGGTCGTAGTGCTTAAGAACAATGACGAGATCATTATCGGCCATACGGTTCTCCGCTTTAATGAATAAAATCTGTTCGTGCTATGAATATAACGATTGGCAAGCCTTGGGCCGTTTGTGAAAAAGGCGGTAGACAAAACAACGAGGATTCTATTTACCCCTTACCGGAAAGGGTAAACTCCAATCAGAAATTATTTCTGGTCTGCGATGGTGTCGGCGGCTCAGAAAAAGGGGAGATTGCAAGCTCATTAGCTTGTGAATCTTTTCAGACATTCTTTTCCACCTTCTTAGAGGATGAACCTACCGAAGAGTTTGTTAATAAAGCTGTCGGTTATACGGAGGCACGCTTTGACGATTATGTGAAAAATCATCCGGAAGCAAAGGGTATGGCTACCACATTAACGATGGTTTCAGTCGGAGCTTCGGGAATAACACTGGCACATATTGGGGATAGCCGTATTTACCAGTTCCGCCAGGGAGAAATTATTTATCAGACAGAAGACCATTCGCTGGTTAATTCGCTTGTCAAACTGGGGAAAATAAGCAAAGAAGAAGCATTGACCCATCCGCGAAAAAACGTAATAATTCGTGCCATACAGGGATCGGAGCATCCGACAGAAGCCGATGTAGTCCTTTTAAAGGATATACAAGCGGGCGATTATTTCTTTATGTGTACCGATGGTGTGTTGGAAAGACTTAAAAACGAAGATCTTTCTTCTATTTTCTCCACTTATAACAATCCGGAAGACATCAAAGACGGTATTATGGCTGCCTGTTGCGGAAAAACCAGAGATAACTTTTCTTTTTACATTTTACCTGTTCAAAATGTAGGTGAATCTATCGGAATAAAACAAAATATTCTCTCTTTCCTTTATTCTTTTATATAAATAACGTAATTTTGGCAGATTAAAAAGAATAGCGCGAGAAAGTTATGAATTTGCCAAACGGATATCCTCTTCAAAACGGAAAGTATCGACTTACTCATGTAGTTGGTCAGGGCGGCTTTGGTATAACTTACAAAGGCGTTTGGTATACAGAAGTTAAGGGACCGCTAGGAACGATCAAAACGGAAGTTCCTATATGTGTAAAAGAATATTTTTTTAAAGATTACTGTTACAGAGATCCTGACTCTTTCGCTGTCAAGGTCCATTCTGAAACGGGCAGGGCTCTTTTTGAGAAGTTTAAAGAGAAATTGATCAAAGAAGCTAAAATCCTGTCCGATGTTCATCATCCCCATATTGTGAATGTATTGGAAGTGTTTGAAGAAAATGACACGGCCTATATTGCTATGGAGTATATTTCAGGTAATAGTCTGAAATATAAGATGGATAAGGAGGGTATAATGCCTGAAGCGAGAGTTCTCAGATATATGCGTCAGATAGGAGAGGCCCTTCAGTTTGTTCATGAGAAGAATATTCTTCATTTGGATATCAAACCCAGCAATATATTGATTGATCAGAGCGGGAAAGCGCGTCTGATTGACTTTGGTGTGAGTAAACGGTATGATATCGAGCAGCAGGAAACGAGTACCACGATGTTAACTTTATCGAAAGGGTTTGCATCTATTGAACAATATGATAATGAAGGTACGCAAAGTTTTTCCCCTTGCCCGGATATTTATTCGTTGGGAGCAACCATGTATAATCTGTTGACGGGGAAGATTCCCACAGAATCCATTCTTCGTGCAGCACGTCCGTTGCCTTCCCCCCGGGATTTGAATCCATCCATTTCAGCAAAAACGGAAGCGGCTATTATCAAAGCGATGGAGATTGTTCCGGCTGACCGTTTCCAGTCAATGTCGGAAATGCTGGTTGCATTGGATTTTCCCGAAGTTGAAGAAGAGGAGATAAAGAAAGATATTTCTTCCCCCGAATATTTCGAAGAAGATGAGACAACGATTCTGTTTACGACCCGTTTGCCTCAATCCGGAAAGGATGAAGGGGATGAGACTGTACTGAATAACGTCGATATACCGGCAGTACCTAAAAAGAAAAAAAGAAAAGTAACGTTAATTTCTTTACTAATTATTATATTTGCAAGTATAGGTTCAGCGGTGGCTCTTTTGGTGCAGCGCAGTAAAGCTGTTCCTCCTGTTGTTGAAGTTTTGAATTCTGTTCCGGAAGGGAATAATAATCCTGTATCAGAATCGACTGTTCCTGTTGTTATTGACGAAAGCAATACTTTGGGAGTTGTTGAAGCAGAATCTGAAACTGAATCTGAATCAAAGAAAGAGAATGCCAGCGTTCGACCGGACTCACAGGAAAAGACGATTGTTAAACCGGAAACGACTCCGAAACAGACCGATCCTGTAAAGCAGAAAGTCGAACCTGTCGTTAACGATATAAAGCAGCCGGTAACAGCACCATCAGTTCCTACTGAAGCAGAGATGAATGCAGAGTTTGAAGCATTGATCGCTTCCGGCAAAAATAAAATGGCAGTAGCGGATGCATCCAGTGATGCGGCTGATTTTATAAAAGCAACAGAGGAGATTGCTGATGCCGGTACTGATTTCAGTAAGGCTGCCAGAATCAAAATGACAGATGAACTGATTAGTCTGATTGAAAAACGTAAAGTCAAAGAAGAAGAGATACTTTTGGCTGGCAGAAAAGCACTGTATGATGAAGTGAAGCCTTTTGGGGAACTCATGATCGTTCAGAAAAAGGAGACACAAAAGTTTGGAGCGATAGATGCCAATGCGAGAGAACGTATCAAATGTAAGTATTTGGCTGCCTATCAAACCCAACAAGGGTATAGGGCGTTTCTTAGAGAGGATGATCTGTTCGATATTTATAATGCAGAAGGTATAATGATTAGTGAACGTTTACCGGATTATTATTAATTGTATTTATGAAAAGACTTTGGATATTTATCTTATTTGTTGCAGTGCTGCCGGGATATATGATGGCACAGCAACAAACTGAATATAACAGAAAAGGCGACGAGGCAATGAGGCGTCAGGATTACAGGATGGCGACAATGTGGTATGAAGAGGGTGTCATACAATGTGATTCGTATAGCATTGATCAATTGACAACTATATGGAAAAACAATAAAAAGATGCGTCCTTCCATGCGTAGCCTGATGAGTCGATGTTTTGATTGCCTGAGAGACAAAGCGACAATAGAGAGCGATACAACAGCAATATCGCAATTGATACATTATTATACGGAAGGCATCGGGACGCAGGCTAATGAGGAACGTGCCAGAAGTTGGAGTAATCGTCTGGAAGAACTTCGCCGGCCGATGGAGCTGATTTCTTATATACCCCAAAAAGAAAAAAAGCCGAGAGAACCCATGAAGTTCTTTGTCGGTTATGCTTTTTCAATAGAGGCTCCTTATGGGTTAACCGTTGGAGGTGTCGGGGAAAGGTTCGGTTGGTATGCTCGTTTTAAAACCAATATGTCATTTGATAACTACACCTATGAATGCCGGGGAACGGATGAATTTGTAAGTTATCCGGATAATACATCCTTGAGATTTACAAACGAAAAGAAAGTGAACAGTTTAGCTGCCTCTGCCGGTCTTGTCGTTAAATGTACTCCCTGGCTATATACTTCTGTCGGTTTGGGGTATGGCAAGCGGGAATTGTTGTGTGAATATCAAACGACCAGTTGGGATGATGTTAGTATACAGAAAAACGACTGGGCTAAAAATACAGATTACTCTCACGAAGGAGTTGTTGTAGACTTGGACTTTATGGTAAAATTCGGTTCTGTGTTTGTTAGTGCCGGGTGTAATACTTTGAACTTTAAATATGTAGATTTGAATGCAGGTGTTGGTGTATTCTTTTAATTGATAGGCTTATGAAACAATTATACTTTTTAATAACTATATTATCTTTACTATTATTTGGTTGTTTGGAGGATCCGGAGATGAATACCGGATTGCAAAATGCATTGAAACCAGAGTTTGAAAAGTTTAGTGGAGATGACATTACAAAGACGGCGACGACGATTCTTGCTAAAGCTACCATAAAGAAGGAAAATGGCTCTCCGGTTACTGAACGCGGATTTCAGTATTGGGAAGAAAAAAGTTCCAGCACCCGAAAAGTTACTGATGAAGAAAAAGAGGGTAAAGGAACATATAGCTTAACGATAAGTCAACTGACGGATGGTGAAACTTACATGATATGTCCTTATGCGATTAATGGAGTTGGCACCAGCTATGGAGATACAATTAAAGTCAATACAAATCCCGGTACCGGTAGGGTCAAGACATCGGTTATTGATGATGATGCGGTTGATGCTACTTCGGTAGATGTAAAAGGTATCATTGCGGAGAAAGGGGAAGGTGATTATGAAGACTATGGTTTCCGTTTGTTTAATGCGGAAAAAGATACGACATTCAATAGGAAGAGAGGTGTAGAACTTCGGGATGACAGTGTTTTAGTATATACTATTAAAGGATTGGAACCCAATACGGAGTATTTTGTAGAAGCCTATGTGAAGAACAAATTTGGAACATTCAGTTCTGATGGTAAAGTGAAATTTGCAACAAAAGACGGTCTCCCTAAATTAGGCAGTATCAGTATCAAGGGAGAAGCTGCATATGATTATGTAGATTTAAGAGCAGAACTGATTAGTGAAGGAGATTCTGCTGTTAAAGAGTTTGGTTTCTGCTGGGGGACAGATATTAAAACACCGGGAAGACCGAATATAGAGGAAGACAGTACAGTTCAAGCCCTTTCCTTGGGGGATGATAACTTCTTTGAAGCTCGGATAGATAACTTAAAAGCGGCAACAAATTACTATGTTATTGCTTATGCAACAAATGCTTTCGGAACGCGATACAGTAATGATACGATCAGAGTTGTAACGAAGAGAGATCTCCCGACTATATTTCTCAATGATCCTTCGACTTATGTCATGGATGCAGGAGTTGTTACTATTGGTGGAGAATTACAAAGTGAAGGGAAAACTCCTGTAACTAAATTAGCTATTTATTATTCTTCTACCTCTGCCCCTAGTCCGAAAAATTATGAAGGGAAAAAAGAGTTTACCACTGCTGATCTTGATGAAGATAAGAAATTTAATATTTCTATTGAGGGAATGAAGGGGGGTAAGACTTATTCTGTCAGGGCTTATGCAACCAATGAATCAGGTGATACTCCAAGTAATGAGGTCAAGTCTTTTACGACTCCTTCAATATTCGGAAATGACCTGGCCACTTTCCCTGGAACCGGACGTGTTGAGTTTGCTACATTCTGTGCGAATAATCAGATATATGTTTTGGGAGGATCTTCTGGTACCGGGTATGTTAAAGATCTTTACGGTTATAGTCCGAGTGAAAATAAATGGGCCGCTTTGGCTTCTTATAAAGAGAATGCGTATGGTATTTCCGTCTGTACACAGGATGATAATGTTTACTCTGTTGCCGGAATTACAAGTGCTAGATGGTATACTGAATTGTATACTTATAGTAGTAATACTTGGACTCAGTTTGCTTCATTGGAAACTGATAAGAAGATGGAATGTATCTTTCCGACAAGTTTTGTTTATAAAGATTCAATCATCTTAATCGGAGGAGAAAGTCTTGGTGAAGGCAATCTGGCTGTGCGGGATACCATATATCGGTATGATATGGTCAATAAGGAATGGACCGGATGTGGAAATTTCCAGGTTCCTATAAAGGCTGGCGTTTCTATCACTTCTGGTGATAGTGTATTTGTCGGACTAGGAAATAAACCGGAAGATGGTCCGGATGAACGGGGATTGTGGATTAATACCTCTGGTAATTGGAGTGATTGGACTTTGTTAGCAAAGACTCCGCCTGAGATGAAAAATGTTTGTTCGGGTGTTTTGTTCAAAGATTGCTTATACTATATAGACAATGGTGGTGTTATTTGGCGTTTTAATTTGACAACGAAAGACTGGTCCAAAATGTCCAGTTTCCCTAAAAAGTTGACTAATACGCCTGTCGATTATAGGATATTCTTGTTGAATGATACCATATACATTTTCTTGATCAATTATTATTCTTCTTATTTGAAGACGTACGATCCTTTATGGGATGTACCGCAAAAATAGAATCGACATGAACAGGACTGACATCTTAAACCAGATACAAAAAAACGTAGAACGTTTGTCGGCTTCCGATTTGCCGGAGTATAAATATATTCCGCTGCATCAGAAGCCATCGCCTTCTGTTCTTTCGCTTCGGGAAGTTATGTTGTTGCTTCGGAAAGTTATCTTTCCGGGGTTCTTCGGTTCCGAGCAGGAGGCACAGGTTGATTCTATTCAATATTATACAGGGGTATATCTGGAACAAATCTATGATTTGCTCCACGAACAGATATATAATGGTTTGTGCTTTGAAGTAGACCGTTGCTGCGATTCAAAGGACCGGGCATCCCGGATTGCGATAGACTTTATAAATAAGATACCTCATATTAAATATCTGCTTTCAACAGATGTCAAAGCTATTCTGGATGGTGACCCGGCAGCAAAGAGCCTTAGCGAAATAATCTTCTGTTACCCGGCTGTACATGCTATTCTTCATCAACGGGTTGCCCATGAATTATTAAAGCTGGGCGTCCCTGTGTTGCCCCGTATTATCACGGAGATGGCCCATTCCGAGACAGGTATCGATATTCATCCAGGGGCGCAGATTGGAGAATATTTCAGTATAGACCACGGTACCGGTATCGTGGTGGGACAAACAGCTATTATAGGTAATCACGTTCGTTTGTACCAGGGAGTTACTTTGGGAGCCAAAAACTTTACACTGGATGAAGAAGGATTGCCTATCGACGTTCCCCGTCATCCGATCATTGAAGATTATGTAACTATTTACTCCAATGCATCTATCCTGGGACGTATTACGATTGGAAAAGGTTCAGTGATAGGCGGTAACATTTGGCTGACCCACAGTGTGCCGCCAAACTCCAAAGTCCTTCAAACCCGAGCGGTGGAAGACAAGTAAATCTTTTTTATTTTTAGGATAAAACACAGCCGTAATTTAAACAGAAATACGTATGTTTGCGTCATACCCATGTGGTAATAATGCCTTAAATGTGTACGATGATGAACAAAGTAAAAACGTTAGATGACCTTCGGAAGATGCGCGAATCTTTACGCGCTTCCCTCGATTTACGCGAGAAAAGTAACAATCCCGAGCAGATGGTTCAGATAAAGGTTGCCATGGCAACCTGCGGCATTGCAGCCGGAGCCAAAGAAGTTATGAGTTATTTTATTGAAGCTCTCGACCGGGAACGTGTAGATGCCCTGGTCACTCAAACCGGATGTATGGGCTATTGCTATGCGGAACCGACAGTAGAGATTACTGTTCCCGGCAAAGAACCGATCGTATTTGGTCGTGTCAACAAAGCCAAAGTTGACGAGATTATAACCTGTTACATCAAACAGGGAATTTTGCTGGATGACATCATACCGGTCAACTACAACGCGGTCGGACCTGAATAACAAACCAATACAAATACTTACATAATGGCACAATATAGCAACTATATTTTGGTGTGCGGCGGTACAGGCTGTCGTGCATCACAAAGCGAACTCATACTTCAAAATCTGAAAGAGGCTGTCAGGGAGAACGGATTACAGGAGAGTGTGCAGGTAATCCGTACCGGTTGTTTCGGCTTTTGCGAAAAAGGTCCGGTAGTGAAACTGATTCCGGATAATACATTTTATGTGGAGGTTACTCCCGAAGATGCGAACGATATTGTAAACGAACATCTGATAAAAGGACGTAAAGTAGAACGATTGCTTTATGTAAACCCCGAAACGAACGAACAGATACTCGACTCCAAGCACATCAACTTTTATAAAAAACAATTGCGTATAGCCTTGCGTAACTGTGGTTTTATCAATCCCGAAAACATTGACGAATATATTGCCCGCGACGGTTATATAGCTTTAGGAAAAGCCCTGACCGAGATGACGCCCGGTGAAGTGATTAAAGAGATTCTGGATAGCGGATTGCGGGGCCGAGGCGGCGGCGGTTTCCCTACCGGACTCAAATGGCAGATTACCCGCAAGGTGCAGGCTCCGCAGAAATATGTAGTCTGCAATGCCGATGAAGGCGATCCGGGAGCGTTCATGGACCGTTCTATCCTGGAAGGCGACCCGCATTCCATTGTGGAAGCGATGGCTATCAACGGATACTGTACCGGTGCCAGTAAAGGACTTGTCTATATCCGGGCCGAATATCCGCTAGCCGTAGAACGTTTAAAGATAGCGATACAACAAGCAAAGGAATATGGCTTTTTAGGAGAAAACATATTTGGTACAGACTTCTCTTTCGATATCCAGATACGTTATGGTGCCGGTGCTTTTGTTTGCGGAGAGGAAACAGCCCTGATACATAGTATGGAAGGGTTACGCGGTGAAGCCACAGTTAAACCGCCATTCCCCAGTGAACATGGATATAAAGGTTGTCCGACCAATGTAAATAATGTGGAGACCTACGCCAATATCCCCGTTATCCTGCTGAAAGGAGCCGGATGGTTCAGCAGTATAGGAACGGAGAAGAGCAAAGGAACCAAGGTCTTTGCCCTGGCTGGAAAAGTAAACAACGTCGGTCTGATTGAAGTCCCGATGGGAACGACGCTTCGTGAGGTGATATTCGGTATCGGCGGGGGAATAAAAGACGGAAAGAAATTTAAAGCCGTACAGACCGGAGGCCCTTCCGGCGGATGTCTTACAGAAAAGCATCTGGACTTGCCGATCGACTACGATAACCTGATAGCGGCCGGTTCCATGATGGGGTCGGGCGGTATGATTGTGATGGATGAAGACGATTGTATGGTAGCGATGGCTAAGTTCTATCTGGATTTCACCGTGGAAGAATCCTGTGGCAAATGCGCCCCTTGCCGGATTGGAAACAAACGGCTGCATGAGATACTGCAAAAGATTACATCGGGCAGAGGAACTCTCGAAGACCTCGATAAACTGCGTAACCTGGCCATGGTTATAAAGGATACCGCTCTCTGCGGACTGGGACAGACCTCTCCGAACCCTGTCCTTTCCACCATGGATAACTTCTATGACGAATACCTGGCACATGTCGATGAACAACGTTGTCCTTCCCACCAGTGCCGCGAACTTACCCAGTACTTTATCAATCCGGAGAAATGCAAAGGCTGTACGATGTGTGCCCGAATCTGTCCGGTACATGCCATTACCGGCAGCCGGAAGGTTCCCCATACTATTGACTCGGATGTTTGTATCCGTTGCGGGTCATGTATAGAGAAATGTAAGTTCGACGCTATTTACGTACATTAAATGGTTGACAGTGAATTATTGACAGTTGACAGAAAAGATATGGAAAACATAAAACTAACAATAGATAACAGAGAAGTGGAAGTCCCGAAAGGTACTACCATCCTCGACGCAGCAAAGAGCATGGGAATCCGTATCCCGACACTTTGCCACATGAAACTCGAAGATTTGCATTACGAGAACAATCCCGGCGCCTGCCGTATCTGTGTAGTGGAAATTGAAGGCCGCCGTAGCCTGGCCCCGTCTTGTAAGATGGAATGTACGGAAGGAATGGTTGTAAGGACCCATACTCCCCGGGTAATGAATGCCCGGAAGACAGTGATGGAACTGATTCTGTCCAACCATCCGGCCGGTTGCCTTACCTGTAGCAGCAACGGATATTGCGAACTGCAAACAATAGCCCACGACCTGGGTATCCGTGAAATACGGTATCAAGGAGAACAATCCACCTTTGAGATAGACCGTTCTCCTTCCATCGTCCGTAACATGAATAAATGTATCATGTGCCGCCGTTGCGAAACGATGTGTAACAATATTCAGACTGTAGGAGCATTGACGGCCGTCAACCGCGGTTTCAACGCAGCCGTCTCTACAGCCTTTGAGCGTGATATCGCCGGAAGTACCTGTTCTTATTGCGGACAATGTGTTTCCGTCTGCCCGGTAAATGCCTTGAGCGGCCGCAATACCCAGCAGCCCGTATTGGATGCATTGGCTGATCCGGCTAAGATTGTGATAGCCCAGACTGCTCCGGCTGTACGCACCGCCCTCGGACGTGACTTCGGCTGTGAGCCGGGCACATTGGTTACCGGAAAGATGGTATCGGCTCTTCGCCAGTTAGGTTTTGACTATGTCTTTGATACTGACTTTGCGGCCGACCTGACCATTATGGAAGAGGGAACGGAGCTTCTTCAGCGTCTCAGCAAATATCTTTCGGGGGATGAAGAAGTGAAAATACCGATGATGACCAGTTGCTGTCCCGGTTGGGTCAGCTTTGTCGAGCAGCACTTTCCGGAGTTGCGTGATAATCTGTCTACAGCCAAAAGCCCGCAACAGATGTTCGGAGCCATAGCCAAAAGTTATTTTGCAGAAAAGCTGGGAGTAGACCGTAAAGATATAGTTGTTGTCTCCATCATGCCTTGCCTGGCAAAGAAATATGAAGCCAGCCGTCCGGAGTTTGCCGTAGAAGGAAATCCGGATGTAGATATTTCCATCTATACCCGTGAACTGGCCCGTCTGATTCGTTATGCCAATATAAACTTCAACGAACTTCCCGACAGCGACTTCGACCATCCTCTCGGCGAATCGACCGGTGCCGGAGTTATCTTCGGAACTACCGGGGGAGTTATAGAAGCTGCCTGCCGTACAGCCTATGAACTATATACGAAGAAGCCGCTCGAACGAATCGAGTTTAAGGAATTGCGCGGACTGGAAGGTATCCGTAGCGGAACGATTAACTTTGACGGCGTTCCCGTGAAGATAGGTATCGCCCACGGTCTCGGTAATGCCCGTAAACTGGTTGAAGAAGTAAAAAGCGGAAAGTCTCCTTATCATGTTATCGAGATAATGGCCTGCCCCGGTGGCTGCATCGGAGGTGGCGGCCAACCCTTCCATCAGGGAAGGATGGATGTTTTGCGTAAACGTGCCGCCGCCCTTTACAGCGAAGACGAAAGCAAACCGCTCCGCAAAAGCCATGAGAATCCGTATATTCAGCAGTTATATAAAGAATACCTGGGCGAACCCTGCGGACCAAAGGCGCATGAATTACTGCATACTCATTACTTCGACCGCAAAGAAGTAGTCAATATGTTTTTGGAAACTGATAAAGACGAATAAGCCATGGAAAAGATACATTTGCCCCAACCGAAAGTAAACGAACTGCATGCTATCTGCAAAGAGCATGACAACGACCCCGGCGAGCTAATCAATATCCTGCACGCAGCACAGGAAATCTTCGGTTACCTTCCCCGCGAAGTGCAGGAAATGGTAGCGGCCGAACTGCATATTCCCGTATCCCGTGTGTATGGTGTAGTCACCTTTTATTCGTTCTTTACCATGACTCCGAAAGGGAAATACCCTATTTCCGTCTGTCTGGGAACCGCCTGTTATGTGCGGGGAGCCGAGAAAGTACTGGACGAATTTCAGCGTCAACTGGAAATCAAGATAGGAGAGACCACCCCCGACGGTCTGTTTTCTCTGGACTGCCTGCGTTGTGTCGGGGCTTGCGGACTGGCTCCCGTAGTGACGATAGGAGGTAAAGTCTACGGAAGAATTACACCGGAAAAGGTACGGGATATCCTGTCGGAATACTATATCCGTGAAGAATAAGAGTTTTTCGTTTAAAAGCCTTTGCAGGTTCACTTGTATGCATGAGCGCTTTATAATCAACAGATGGCAAGGCAGAAGTAGTTGTAGGAATAAGCCTTCACCGGATGACAGATGACAGACGATATTGCAAATAGAACTTTTATTTGCAATGCTGTAAGTGATTTGTAGACAGTTATATACGAGTGAATATGACAGATGGCAGATAAAATCCGGAAACTTTTGTGTAGAGAGAAATATTTACTTATATAAAAGGGAAATGAGTAGTTAACAACTAGCTCGTTTCCCTTTATTTTTTATCTCAAAGAAGCATAGAAACTAATTGAAAAGTAGTAACAACGTAAAATTACCCTGTACACCTTACTCCGGTAGGCTGTACAGGGTAGTTAGCCAAGGTGTACACCATAATTGATTATCCTGTACACCCTGGTATTAGTGAGTCCTGACCTTTGTGTTAGTTTGTCTGGACCTGTACTTTAGAAGTCAGGGACCTGGCGTTTAGAAACGGCTGATGGAACCGCCGCCTCCCGAGCGTCCTCCGCCAAAGCCACCGAAACCACCTCCGAAGCCTCCGCCTCGTCCGCTGCCACCAATGATGATAGGGCCTGTGCTACGTCTTAGCCGGCTGATGTTCCGGTTTTTCTTTTCGGTATAACCGCAATTCTTGCAACGGTACGTATCTTCTGCCAGTCCTTCCGACTGGTAAGTAGCCCTCTGTATAACTTGCTGACCGACATATACCAGCGTCTTCTGTCCGCAACGGGGACAGATACGGGGACGATATTTGAGGAAGGATACAAGAATAAAGATTCCGGCAGGAAATACAATCATCATAATCATGAATAACCACAGGGAAAGATTATCACCTTCCGACTGCCTGTTTGTGTTTCCTCCCGTCATGGCGGCACGCTCATAATCGCTTGCCATCAGGTATTGCTTTACGGCGGCTACGCCTTTCAGCATACCGGCACTATAATCACCCGCTTTCAGGTCCGGAATCATATATCTCTGTTGCAGACGATAGCAGATTGCATCCGGGAGGACTCCTTCTATGCCGTAACCCGTCTCGAAAACGACGGAGCGTTGCGTAGGTTCGGTAACAAGCTGTATCAGAAGTCCGTTGTCTTTGTCCTTTTTCCCCAATCCCCAGTGTTGGAACAGGTCGGTGGCAAACATGCGGGCATCGTTATCGCCGATACTTTCAACGGCAACGACGGCAACTTCTATTCCCAGGCTGTCTTCTACAATCTGCAACAGGCGGTTGATGCGGTCGACATCCTGAGGCCGTATGATTCCGTCGGGGTTGCTTACGTGATTACTCCGGTCGGAAAGGCGTACGTTAGGTATCGTTTCGACTGTGTAATCCTTTGCCGCAGAGAGATGTAACGGGAAAAGGGATACGAGCAGTAAGACTGCCAACCATAGAGTCGGCAGATGTTTACCCGTTAGTATTCTATTCAGATTTCTCATCCTTTACCTGAACTTATCGGATTAGAATTCAACTTTCGGAGCTTTCTCCGCACCGCTCTCCGCACTGAAATAGGCTTTCGGCTGGAAACCGAACATACCGGCCAGGATATTGGTCGGGAAACTGCGGATATAGGTATTATAAGACTGCGCCGTTTCGTTGAAACGCTTGCGTTCTACCGAGATACGGTTTTCTGTGCCTTCCAGCTGTGCCTGCAATTCGGAGAAGTTCTGATTGGCTTTCAGGTCCGGATAACGTTCCAGTACGACCATCAGGCGGGAGAGGGCACTGCTCAGTTCCCCTTGCGCAGCCTGGAATTTCTTCATCGACTCTTCGTTCAGGTTGGATGGGTCGATGGTTGTTTTGGTCGCCTCGGCGCGGGCGCTTACCACACCTTCCAGGGTTTCCTTTTCATGCGTTGCATATCCCTTGACTGTATTTACCAGGTTAGGAATAAGGTCCATACGGCGCTGGTATTGGTTCTCCACCTGGCTCCAGGCATTTTTTACTCCTTCATCTTGTGTAACCATTGTGTTGTAAGTGCCTTTTACCCAGGAGTAACCGGCAAATAAAAGTACCACGATAATGGCAATTGTAATCCACAAAGCTTTGTTCTTAAACATTTTCTTTTTGCTTTAATTGTTATACATAGTGTTGCAAAGCTATATAAAAAACAGGACAGGAGAAGAAACTGTTTTGCACAATTATCGTTTGGGACGAAATTTATCAGTATTGTACCAATGGGAGAATCATTGCGGACGAAGTAATATAGACGCAGCCTATCTTGCCATAAATAAAACCTATCACCCTTGTGAAGATATCTTAATAAATATAACTACTTTTGCATAAACAAATCTCAAACAACCAATAATTATGCGTAACACTAGTTTTAGTAAGATGGCGGTACTTCCTGCCGGACTGCTTACGTTGGCTTTGACAATGCCTTCGTGCTCATCCAATGAGTACAAGAAACATGAGGGCGACAAGGCAAAACAGGTAGCTTCGATTATCCGCAACAACGGATGTATGGAATGTCACTCGGCTACCGCAAATGTTCCTTTTTATGGAAAGTTGCCGGTTATCGGTCCGGTTGTACAGGCTGATATGAAAGAAGGTACACATTATCTGGACCTTACAGCGATGTTAACAGCACTGGATAACGGACAGCCTGTGTCGGAAGTCGATTTGGCGAAAGTGGAGAACACTGCCCTGAGCGGTTCGATGCCCCCAGCCAAATATTACACAGTGCACTGGGGAACCAGCCTGAATGACGACGAAAAAGCGGTCATTATCGCCTGGGCGAAAGATGTCCGTAAGAACAATTATGTATCGCCTACCGTAGCAGAAGAGTTTGCCAACGAACCGGTTCAACCGTTGATGGCTGCTATCCCGACCGATTCGGCTAAGGTTGCTTTAGGATTTGATTTGTATCACGACACACGCCTGTCGGGTGATAACACGGTTTCGTGTGCCACCTGTCACGGATTGAATACGGCCGGAGTAGACCGCAAGCAGTTCTCGGAAGGTATCCACGGCCAGTTCGGCGGAGTGAATGCACCGACTGTTTATAATGCGGCACTCAACTTCGTGCAGTTTTGGGACGGACGCGCTGCCGACCTGAAAGAGCAGGCTGCCGGACCTCCTTTGAACCCGGTGGAAATGGGTAGCGCTTCATTCGACGAAATCTGTGCCAAGTTGGCTGAAGACAAGGAGTTGAGCAAACGCTTCCTTGAAGTATTCCCCGAAGGATTTACGCAGTCGACGGTAACGGAGGCTATCGCTGAGTTTGAAAAGACGTTGCTTACACCGAGCCGTTTCGACAAATACCTGCAAGGAGACAAGAATGCCCTTACAGCCGAGGAACTGGAAGGTTACCAGTTGTTTAAAGACAATAAGTGCGCGACTTGCCACGTCGGTATGAACCTAGGCGGACAGTCGTATGAATATATGGGTATCAAGGATAATTATTTCGATTACCGCGGCACTGGCTTGACGGATGGTGACAACGGACGCTGGGCAGTGACCAAGAACGAGGCTGAGCGCCATAAATTCAAGACACCTACACTGCGTAATGTAATGCTAACAACGCCTTATATGCACGACGGTCGATAACCACAATAGAGGATGCTATCCAGGTGATGCATGAGTTCCAGATTGGAAAACGTATCTCGGATGCCGAAACGGCGAAGATTGTGGCGTTCCTCGGTACGTTGACCGGAGAGTATAACGGAGAGTTGCTTCAATAATACAAATTAGTTATATAATGCACATGCCCTTCCGCTTGTTCCATATCGTTCTTCTGCTGATTGCTTTGCAAAGCACAGGGGGCGTATGGGGACAGGAGGAGGGGTTTGCTTCTTATTACCATGAACGTTTTCACGGTCGGAAATCATCGAGCGGCCGTATCCATGACAAAGACGAGATGGTTGCCGCCCACCGCACTTATCCTTTCGGTACTTATCTGCGTGTCACCAACCTTGAGAATATGAAAAGCGTGATAGTCTGCGTCACCGACCGCGGTCCACACCGCAAGGGACGGATTATTGACGTATCCTCGGCGCTGCGAAGCTGCTCGGGTTCAAGAAGAAGGGGATTGCCCGTGTACGAGTGGAAGAGGTCCCTGGCCCTATAGATTTGCGCTGGCTGGAACTTATCTATCCTAAATTTCCTCCGACACTTACCACAGAGGATATGATGCCTAAACCTCCGTACCGCATGATAATGAATGATTGAAGCGGTTCTAATCAAATTCTAATTTCAACTAAGAGGATTCTAATCGGATACGTAGGGACGTAAAACGCTCCGCCTTATACCTTTGCGCTCAAAAAAGAGATGCACATGGGTAAACGATTCATTCTTTTATTACTTGTCTTACCGGCATTCTGCTATGTCACCAGGGCAGAGTGCCAATCCGTCAAACTTACTTTACAGGAAGCCGGGCAGCGTTTCGCTGCCTGCAATCTCGAACTGATTGCGGAGCGTTATAATATCGACATAGCCGAGGCTGGAGTTATCCAAGCCAAACTGTTTGAAAACCCGGTCATTTCGCTGGAACAGAATGTCTACAACCGTCTGAACGGGAAGTATTTTGACGTCGGGAAGGAAGGCGAAGCCGTGGTAGAGATTGAACAGCTAATCTATATTGCAGGACAACGCAACAAGCGGGTGCGGGTGGAGAAGCTAAACAAGGAGATGGCGGTCTACCAGTTTGAAGAGGTGTTGCGCACGTTGCGCAGCGAGTTGAACAGCAAATTCATTGAGATTTATTATACCCGGAAATCACTTTCAGTCTACGACAAGGAAACCGGATACCTGGAACGACTCCTGGAAGCAATGAAGGAGCAGAATGAGAAAGGAAATATCTCCCTGCTCGAAAAGTCGAGGATACAGGCACTTTTGCTTTCTCTGCAACAGGAGAGGAATGATGCGTTGAACCGGCTTATCGCCTTGCAAGGGGATATGCGATTGCTGCTGGGGTTGGAGGCAGACGAGGCGTTTGAGCCGGTCTTCGATGCGTCGGTACTGAAACAGATGGATACCGGGGCAGTTTCTTTTGCGGAACTGGCGGAACGGCTTGCCGGACGACCGGATATGAAGATGGCGCGAACGAATATACAGGTGTCACGTGCCAATGTGAACTTGCAAAAGTCGCTGGCCTTTCCCGAAGTAAGCCTGAAAGGGTCTTACGACAGGGCGGGTAACTTCTGTGATAATTACTTTGCCGTAGGACTGAGCATCTCGGTTCCTGTCTTCAACCGCAATCAGGGGAATATCAAATCTGCCCGCCTTACCGTACTGCAAAACACGAATCGGGAAGAACTTGCCCGCCGGCAGGCAGAAACAGAGCTTTTCACCAGCTATGCACGACTGGAGAAGGCGGTCAAACTGTATCGTTCTTCCAACTTTGAACTGGAACGCGACTTCGGGACTATCATCGAGGGGGTAAACAGCAACTACCAAAAACGTAATATCAGCCTGCTGGAGTTTATCGACTATTATCAGGCGTATAAAGAAACCTGCCTGCAACTTTACCAGACGGAGAAAGATGTGTTCCTCGCCATGGAGGAGGTCAACACCGTGACGGGTAGCGACGTGTTCAGCTATTAATGACTAATGAATATTGAATATAAGGATATGAGAAATAGAATGAAAAAGAATTGTATTGTATGGACGCTGTTGCTGCCGTTACTGATAGGGTGCGGTAGGAAAACTGGCGGGCAGGAGGAAGCACCGGTACCTTTGATGTTGACCGACAGTTTGCAGAAAGTGGTTTCGGTCGAGACTGTGCATGAGATGCCCTTGAGCAATGAGTTGCTGTTGAATGGGCGTGTCGGTTTCAATCCGGAACAACTGGCACGTGTCTATCCCATCTTCGGAGGAAATATCACAGAGGTGAATGTCGAGATGGGCGACTATGTAAAGAAAGGAGATATACTTGCCATTATCCATAGCAGCGAAGTGGCTGATTACGAGAAGCAGCGTAAGGAGGCGAGGCAGCAGATTATACTTGCCGACCGCAATCTGGAAGCTACACGGGATATGTTCAACAGCGGAATGGCTTCCGAACGTGATGTCCTTCAGGCAGAGCAGGAAGCGGCAAATGCCCGGGCCGAACAGAAGCGGATTGACGAAGTGTATGCCATCTACCATATTACGGGTAATTCTACTTACGAGATACAATCGCCTGTCTCCGGTTTCGTTATCGGGAAGAATGTAAGCCGCAATATGCAGATACGTTCAGACCAGACGGAGGAGTTGTTCACGATTTCGGGATTGGATAACGTTTGGGTGATAGCCGATGTTTACGAGAGCGATATCAGCAGGGTTGGCGAAGGAGCGGCAGTCCGCATAACGACACTGGCTTACCGGGACAGGGAGTTTACCGGAACGGTTGACAAGGTCTATAATATGCTCGATAGCGAGAGCAAGACAATGAGCATACGGGTCAAGTTGAAGAATGAAGGTTACCTGCTGAAACCGGGCATGTTCACCAATGTCTATGTGCAGACTGATGCAGATGGGAAGGTGATGCCCCGTGTGGAGGCCCGTGCCGTCATATTCGAGAACGGTCGTCATTTTGTTGTGGGGATAGACAGCGACAATGTGTTGCAGCCCCGTGAAGTGACGGTATTCAAACAGACCGATAAGTACTGTTTCCTGGAAACCGGGCTGAAAGAGGGCGACCGGATTATCGACCGGAATGCTCTTTTGGTTTATAACGCTTTAAAGTAAACGAGGAACGATGCATACATTTATAGATAACATAATAGCTTTCTCGCTGAAGAATAAGTTCTTTATCTTCTTCTGTACCGCCATAGCCGTGATAGCGGGAGCGGTGAGCTTTATCCATACGCCTGTCGACGCCTTTCCTGATGTGACGAACACGAAGGTGACAATCATTACCCAATGGCCGGGACGCAGTGCGGAAGAGATAGAGAAGTTTATCACTATCCCCATCGAAATAGCGATGAATCCGGTGCAGAAGAAGACAGATATCCGCAGCACGACGCTGTTCGGCCTTTCGGTCATCAATGTGATGTTCGACGATGACGTGGATGACTTCTATGCCCGCCAGCAAGTATATAACTTGTTGAATGATGCCGACCTGCCGGAAGGTGCCACGCCGGAGGTACAGCCTCAGTACGGACCGACAGGGGAGATTTTCCGTTATACGCTGCGGAGTGATAAACGGACAGTGCGCGAACTGAAGACATTTCAGGACTGGGTAATCGAGCGTAAGCTGCGGGCGGTGCCGGGAGTGGCGGATATCGTCAGCTTCGGTGGCGAGGTGAAAACGTTTGAAGTGAGTGTTAACCCGAACCAGCTAATCAACTATAACGTGACGTCTCTGGAACTGTTCGACGCGATTGCAAAGAGTAATATTAATGTAGGGGGAGATGTGATTACCAAAAGTTCGCAGGCTTATGTGGTACGCGGTATCGGACTGATTAACGATACGAAGGAGATTGAGAATATCGTAGTCAAGAACATCAACGGCACACCTATCCTGGTGAAACATCTGGCAAACGTTCACGAATCGAGCTTGCCCCGGCTGGGACAGGTGGGACGCATGGAAGAAGACGATGTCGTGCAGGGGATTGTCGTCATGCGGAAAGGAGAGAATCCGGGCGAAGTGATTGCCGCCCTGAAAGAAAAGATAGCGGACATACAGGAAAATGCGTTGCCGGAAGATGTGCGGATTGTGTCATTCTACGATCGCGAGGACCTGGTGGACCTGGCGGTGCGGACGGTGACGCATAACCTGGCCGAAGGTATTTTGCTGGTAACTTTCATTGTGTTGATTTTTATGGCAGACTGGCGTACAACGGTGATTGTATCCATTATTATCCCGTTGGCGCTGCTCTTCGCTTTTATCTGTCTCCGGGCGATGGGAATGAGTGCAAACCTGCTTTCGATGGGGGCAATCGACTTCGGTATTATTATCGACGGGGCGGTCGTGATGGTGGAAGGGTTGTTTGTGGCTCTCGACCGGAAGGCGCGTGAGGTGGGAATGCCTGCCTTCAATGTGATGAGTAAGATGGGACTGATTCGCCAAACAGCGAAAGACAGGGCGAAGGCGGTGTTCTTCTCCAAGCTAATTATTATTACGGCACTGGTTCCGATATTCGCTTTTCAGAAGGTGGAAGGGAAGATGTTCAGTCCGCTGGCATATACGCTCGGGTTTGCCTTGCTGGGGGCTTTGATATTTACGTTGACATTAGTCCCGGTGCTTTCTTCGATGCTGTTGAAAAGGAATGTGCGTGAAAGGCATAATCCGTTTCTGGCGTGGATAAACCGGGTATCCGTTTCTATATTTGACCGTTGCCATGCACATAAGAAGACAACTATTGGTATCGCTTCGCTGGTGGCTGCCGTTGGTTTATGGTGTTTTACTTTGCTGGGGACTGAGTTTCTTCCGCAGCTGAACGAAGGTTCTATTTATATCCGTGCCACGTTGCCGCAGAGTATTTCCCTGGATGAGTCCGTTAAGCTGGCAAACCGGATGCGTCGCGAACTGGCGTCGTATCCTGAAGTGCGGCAGGTGCTTTCACAAACGGGCCGTCCCAACGACGGAACGGATGCGACAGGCTTCTACAATATCGAGTTTCATGTAGACATTTATCCTGAAAAGGAGTGGACCAGCAAATTGACTAAGGCGGGATTGATTGAGAAGATGGAAGACGACCTCGCTATCTATCTGGGCGTAGACTTCAACTTCTCCCAACCTATCACCGATAATGTGGAAGAAGCTGCCAGTGGCGTGAAAGGTTCGATCGCTGTAAAAGTGTTCGGTAAAGACTTGTACGAGTCGGAAAAGAAAGCCGTCGAAGTCTTTAAAGTCCTGGAAACCGTCGAAGGCATCGAAGACCTGGGAGTCATACGTAATATCGGACAACCGGAACTGCGTATCGAACTCGACGAATCGCGCCTGGCCCGTTACGGAGTGGCAAAAGAAGATGTGCAGTCCATTATCGAGATGGCGATAGGGGGTAAGAGCGCCTCGTTGCTTTACGAAGACGAACGGAAGTTCAATATCATGGTACGCTACGAATCAGCCTTCCGCCGCAGTGAGGACGAGATAGGAAAGATATTGGTTCCGGCCCGCGACGGGACGATGGTACCCATCAAAGAGTTAGCCGATATCCATACGATAACCGGCCCGCTGATTATCTATCGCGATAACCATGCCCGTTTCTGTGCCGTTAAATTCTCCGTCCGTGGCCGTGATATGGGTACGGCAGTAGCCGAAGCACAGCAAAAAGTCGACCGGCAGGTGAAGTTGCCGGAAGGCTATACCTTGAAATGGACGGGTGATTTTGAAAACCAGCAGCGTGCTACGAAACGACTGGCACAGGTGGTTCCGGTGAGTATTGCCATCATCTTCGTCATCTTGTTCGTGCTGTTTGGCAATGCCCGCGATGCCGGATTAGTGCTGTTGAATGTACCCTATGCGGCGGTGGGAGGGATTGTCGCCCTTCTGCTTACCCGCTTCAACTTTTCGATTTCGGCAGGTATCGGTTTTATCGCGCTGTTTGGTATCTGTATCCAGAACGGGGTTATCATGATTTCCGATATAAAAGGTAATTTGAAAAACCGCACACCTTTGCCGCTGGCTGTAAAACAAAGTGTGAAAGACCGTGTCCGCTCCGTGCTCATGACGGCTTCGATGGCAGCTATCGGACTGATGCCTGCCGCCCTCAGCCACGGTATCGGATCGGAAAGTCAACGCCCGTTAGCTATCGTCATCATCGGCGGACTGATAGGGGCTACTTTCTTCACGCTCTTTGTCTTCCCGCTTATGGTGGAAGCCTTTTACAGCCGGATGCTGTATGATAAAGATGGAAAGTTATTACAGCGTAGATTGTAAATCGTATATTTGTAATCTGAACGACATAAATAGCAAATCAGATGGCTAAGATATTATTGGTAGAAGATGAAGTGAATATCGCCTCTTTCATAGAGAGGGGGTTGCAGGAGTTCGGTCATGAAGTAAGCGTGGCTTATGACGGTATGGCGGGTTGGGAGTTGTTGCAGAAAGAGAACTTCCAGCTTTTGATACTGGATATAATCATGCCCCGGATGAACGGGTTGCAATTGTGCCGCCAATACCGTCAGTTGTACGGATACCAGTCGCCTGTGGTTATGTTAACGGCGCTGGGTACGACAGACGATATCGTTAACGGTCTCGATGCCGGTGCAGACGATTACCTGGTCAAACCTTTCAGTTTTCAGGAACTGGAAGCACGTATCAAAGCTCTTCTGCGGCGGATTGGAGCGGAGACAGCCACGGCTTCCTTGCGTTGTGGCGACCTAAGTCTCGACCCGACCAGTCACCGGGCATTTCGTAACGGTACGCCGATAGACCTCACGGTCAAGGAATACCGCCTGCTGGAATATTTCATCCTGAATCAGGGTACGGCCTTGAATCGCCTCACCCTGCTAAAGCATGTATGGGATAAAGATTTCGATACTAATACAAATGTAGTCGATGTCTATGTGAATTACCTTCGCAGTAAGATAGACAAGGACTTCGACCATAAGCTGATTCGTACCGTTGTCGGTATCGGTTATATGATGGAAGCATGAAAACAGGGAATAAGATAGCCTTCTTCTATACGGCGATGACGGTGGGTATCATTGCCCTTGTCACGATTGCCTTTTACTTTATTGCGACAAACTATATCAGCCGCCTCTATTATTCTTATTTGACGGAAAAGGCCTATGCAACAGCCGAAAAGCATTGGGAGAAGGATGAAGTGGACGAAGAAAGTTATGCCCGGATACAAAAACGGTATGAAGAGACTTTACCCGTTGCCACCGAGATATTACTGAATGCGGACAGTGTGGCAGAGACGCATGTAACGTTGGTCCGTTATATGACGGAAAAAGAGATTGAACGGTTATATAGGGGCGAGGTAATCACTTTCCATGAAAAGGAAAAGGTCGGAGCAGCACTTTATTATCCGGATAACGAGGGTAATTTTATTGTCCTTGTTATCTCCAACAACCAGTATGGCGGGGATATCCAGCAGCGTATCGGTTGGTTGCTGCTGGCTTTGATTGTTATAAGTGCGGTACTGATTTATTTTGTCGGAAAGCTCTATGCAATCCGTATGGTCGACCGTATTGACGCTGCTTATCAAAGTGAGAAGGCGTTTATCAGTAATGCCTCACATGAACTGAACAATCCGCTTACAGCCATACAGGGAGAGTGTGAGATTAGTTTGCTGAAAGAACGTACTCCGGCAGAATACCAGTCCGCATTAAAACGCATTGCTTCGGAAAACAAGCGCATCATACAGCTGATGAAGCATTTACTTTTCCTGTCGCACGGGGATAAAGAGATACTTAAAAATGCGACCGAGACTATTATGCTGGCCGATTTCCTGATGCAGTTTGTCGGTAACCGTATCAAGTTCACGACAGATACTTTTGCCTTCTGCCTGACGGCAAACCCTCATTTATTAAAGATAGCCATCAGTAATATACTGAATAATGCCTGTAAATATTCAGGGGAAGAACCGATCGAGATGCGTTTGATGGGGTCGGTCCTCGAAATAAAAGATACGGGAATTGGCATTCCGATGGAAGAATTGGAGCGTGTCTACCAGCCTTTCTACCGTGCCTCCAATACCCGAGAGTTTTCCGGACATGGTATCGGACTTAGTTTGTCATTGCGCATACTGACGACCTATGGGGCTAAAGTTACGATTGATTCGGAGCTGAATAAAGGGACAAATGTTATCATAGACTTTGGATAATAATAGTTCTCCTCTCATTTGTTTATTGGAAAAGAATCTTTATCTTTGACGCAATGTTTAACAACTAAAAACTTCGTAACTATGAAAATGAAAGAAAGGACAGGAAACTATTTCCTTGATATCTCTAAATTAATATTTGGAGGTATTATTCTCAGTGGCATTGTGAGTGAACCTATAAACAGATGGGTAATGTATACTCTGGCTACTTTTTTCTCATTATTTTTAATGACAATGGGATTTGTTATACTTAGTAATTCGGATAATAAAGAAAAGGAGAATTAATTATGAATATATATGTATATATCACAGCATTAGGGATGGTTCTCATTGGCCTGTATTTTGTTTGGCGGGAGAATAAAAGAGAGCGCAAAGCCGAACAAAAAAAGCAAGAGTGTAATAAGCAACAACCTGAAGATTAAGAAACGCGAAGAAAACAAAGACATTAAGAAGGCTATAGAGGCTTTTCATCCGGTCCGGCTAAGTAATATTTAGCCGGACCAGTTATTTTCAGGTCTTCGGGACGTACTCCTTCCGCTTCTTCGGGAGTTATCAGTCCGCGGTCGATGAGACGATTTATAATTACATTATAAAATTCAGTATAATATGGTTTTAACTGTAATCCGTCAAAGCAATACCGGACATGTTTCGGTTTGGGGATTATGCTGGCAAGGAAGATACATTCTCCCAAAGTCAAAGCCGAAGGTTCTTTGGCAAAGTAGAAATGCGAGGCTTCGGCGGCACCATAGATAAGCGGTCCCCATTCAACGATATTCAAATAGACTTCAAACATACGTTCTTTGGTGGTAAGACGGTTACTTTCTATCAACCAGACAATCAGCATCTCTTCCAGCTTACGGGCAATCGTCTTATTGCGGCTCAGGAAAACGTTTTTCACCAGTTGCATACTCAGCGTACTTCCGCCACGGGCAAAACGCCGTTCTTTCAGGTCGAGAATCAGGGATTCACGTATCGCGCTCGGAATAAATCCGTTGTGATGAAAGAAACCGGCATCTTCGCTCTGCATAATAGCTAAAGGCAGATAACGGGATACGGCCTGGAAAGGACGGAAAGAGGGATTGCTTTCGCCAATCTTAAATGTACGGACTGGCTCTCCGTTTTCATAAGCCGTATATTCAAACGGCTCATTCATCTTCCTCAGGTCGGTGTTTCCGTATTGGACAATCCGGAAGTTACGGGCAGTAAGCGATGACTCCAGTTGCAGGCTGTCCAACAGGGCTAAATCCATGTCTAATAGGAAATGATACGACAAAGTACCGTCAGCCCTCAATCCTTCCAGGTTGTAGAACAGACCTCGGGGTAAGGAAGCGAACAAATCATTGGCAGGAAAATCCTGTTTATTTACGGAAGCTATAATATGCCAGTCCTGATTTTTCTCAGTCTTCAGATAGGGATGGAAATCCAGCCGGTTGAAGTTGATTAGAGAAGCGCTGTCCAGCTCCAGATAATTCTTTCCGATATTCACCAGGCAGTCGAGCGTGGCCCGGTCCAGTAGAACCGTATCGGGAGAGATACGTTGTTGATGAAGTGTCAGGCCGCTGATATGTGCCTGTCCCCGAACGGTATGCAGGTCACTCTTTTTCTGTATCTGCTCCAGTTTAAAAGCCAGCGTGTCAAACTGTATCTGTGCTCCCCAGCGGTAATTCAGGAAGGGAGGGTAATCTTTGTATTCTCCCGGGCATGCAGTCGGGCCTCTATTTTCTTTTCTTTGTCCTGTAATGAACCTTCGCAAACCCACTCGCTTTGGATACCGTTTTCCGTACTTCGTATTCCGGTGGTGAAATTATTGTCTTTTATCATCAGGGAAGGAATCTCAATAAGAAGTTCGTCTCCTTTATTCTGATAAGAGACGCTCAGGTTTCGTAAAGTAGCGTTATCGGGAAGCAGTTTGAAGAGCAGGCCAAATATTTTGCCTGTTCTCTGTGCAAAATTCCGTTCAGCCCCGGATTGAACAGGAGCTTCCGGAGCTGTTGCTCCATGATACAGAAATTCAAAATTTGAAGTATTGTTATTCTTTATGAAAGAGACATTCAAACCCTCCGCCTCAATGCTTTTTACCGATATCTTAAAAAGGAAAAGTTCGGAAAGTTCCAGTTTAATCCGGAAAGAACGGCTTTGCAGGAAAGTATCTGCATCCAGCGGGATTACAGATACTCCATCGATTTGTATACCGCTCAGGCCGAGCATATGTATATCGTCATAATGAATGGATAACCGGCGTGCTTCCTCTATCTTATCCAGTTTACGGTCTATATATTTCCGTACGAACAGATTCCGTGCGGAAAACAAAAGAAGTACCAGAACAGTTAAAAGAATGACACCTGTTGCAATTCTTTTCCTAACAGGTTGATGCATAATTTCTTTTCGTTTAAAACGGGGTAAAAGTAATGCTTTTTCTCAACATTCGATATGTTTAATCTGTTTTAATAAAAAACAAATAATATGTCATACAAGATTGCATTTTTTGGAGCTAAACCATACGATATAGCTTCTTTCGATAAAGTAAATGAAAAGTATAATTACGATATCAAGTACTTTAAGGGTCACCTTAATCCGAACAACGTTGTCCTGACGCAGGATGCCGATGCTGTCTGCATCTTTGTGAATGATACGGCCGATGCGGCTGTTATAGATGCGATGGCCGATAACGGGGTCAAACTGTTGGCTTTACGGTGTGCCGGTTTTAATAATGTAGACCTGGAAGCGGCTAAAGGTAAACTTCCGGTTGTCCGTGTGCCGGCTTATTCTCCTTACGCCGTAGCCGAATATTCCCTGGCTCTGATGCTTTCGTTAAACAGGAAAATCCATCGTGCTTATTGGCGGACACGTGACGGCAATTTCTCGCTGAATGGCTTGATGGGATTCGACATGCACGGAAAGACCGTCGGTATTATCGGTACCGGAAAGATTGCCAAGATATTGATACGGATATTAAAGGGACTGGGTATGCATATTCTTGCTTACGATGTTTATCCGGATTATAAATTCGCGGAAGAGGAAGGAATTACTTATACGACGCTGGATGAATTATACAAAAATTCGGACATTATCTCGCTTCACTGCCCGCTGACGGAGCAGACCCGTTATATCATTAACGATGATTCAATCGCTAAGATGAAAGACGGCGTAATGATTATCAATACCGGCCGTGGACAGTTAATTCATACGAATGCCCTGATTGAAGGACTGAAAGAAAAGAAGATTTCGGCAGCCGGATTGGATGTGTACGAAGAGGAAGGGGGGTACTTCTATGAGGATAAATCCGACAAAATTATTGACGACGATGTGCTGGCGCGTCTATTGTCTTTCAATAATGTAATTGTCACCTCTCATCAGCCTTCTTTACCAAGGAGGCAATGCATAATATTGCGGAAACGACCTTGCAGAACATCGAAGATATCCGTCAAAACCGTCCTCTAGTGAACGAAGTTATTCTGTAAACAGACTATTTTTTATCGCTGATTTATTATATTTTGTGGCCATTGTCCGGTGTGAGCCAGGCAATGGCTTTTTAAATTTAATAATTATGATAATAGATAATCAGACAGGACTTGTATTGGAAGGCGGAGGGATGCGTGCCACTTTTACGGTCGGAGTATTGGACTGTTTTATGGACCACAATCTCTGGTTCCCTTATACGATAGGGGTATCGGCAGGAGCCAGTAACGGCATATCCTATGCGTCCCGGCAGAGAGGACGTTCGCGTTTCGGCAATATAGATTTATTGAAAAAGTATAATTATATCGGTCTCCGCCATTTTCTGCGCGGCAAGGGATATATCGATATGGAATATTTATTCTATGTCTATCCTGATAAATACTATCCGTTGGATTACGATACTTATTTCAAATCGAAAGAACGTTTCGTGATGGTTACCAGCAACTGTCTGACCGGGAAGGCGGAATATTTCGAAGAGAAGAAAGATAAAAACAGGCTGGTAGATATTTGTTGTGCCTCCTGCACATTGCCGGTTCTTTGTCCGGTTGCCTATGTGGACGGCGTCCCGATGGTCGATGGCGGAGTTTGTGATGCTATTCCTATCCGAAGAGCTATTGATGACGGTTTCCGGAAAAATGTGATAATCCTCACAAGAAATAAAGGATACCGATAAAGGATAAGAACTTTTATCTGCCGGGATTCATTTATAAAAAATATCCGGCCATACGGGAACAGCTCAAACTGAGGTATAAACGTTATAATGAAGTACTCGATTATATCGACCAACTGGAAGCCGAAGGTAAAGCATTCGTGATTCGTCCTGAAAACAAAATAGAGGTAAGCCGGACCGAAAGTAATCCGGAAAAGCTGGAGGCGTTATATAACGAAGGGTATACATTGGCGGCAAGGTTGTTTTCAGAAAAAAAGTAGCAGTCCGGTAGCCGGACAATCGTTTTTAAAGAAAAAAGTAACTGTCCGGAAACCGGACAATCATTTCTGAAGAAAAAAATAGCTGTCCGGAAGGCGGACAACCATTTCTGTGACAAAAAGTAATCGTCCGGAGGGCGGACAGTTATTTTTGTCAAAAAAATGATCGGCCGCCCTCCGGACGATTGTTTTTTTATCTAAATGATATTTTCCGGAGTGTCATTTCGATTGATTCCATTCATAGGTTTTTTTATTCCTTGCACTCTTTATGCAGGTCTTTACTTAAACGCATGGCGCAGAAGTTCGGACCGCACATCGTACAATATTCCCCGTCGGTAACAGCGCTTTCCTTATAATATTGCAAAGCCCGTTCCGGGTCGAGTGACAGGTTGAACTGGTCTTTCCAACGGAAATCAAAACGTGCCTTACTTAAAGCGTTGTCACGGACCTGTGCTCCGGGATGGCCTTTTGCCAGGTCGGCGGCATGGGCAGCTATCTTATAAGCAACCACTCCGTTGCGTACATCTTCTTTGTTTGGCAATCCCAGGTGTTCTTTCGGTGTTACATAGCAAATCATAGCTGTGCCATACCAGGCAATTTGCGCGGCACCGATAGCCGATGTAATATGGTCGTATCCCGGGGCGATATCCGTTGTCAACGGGCCTAATGTATAGAACGGAGCACCGTGGCAGGCATATTGCTGTTCTTTCATATTCTCATGAATCTTGTTCATCGGGACATGGCCCGGACCTTCGATAATAACCTGAACGAATTTCTCCCAGGCAATCTTTGTCAATACGCCCATCGCATGCAGTTCGGCAAACTGCGCTGCATCGTTGGCATCATAGATGGAACCGGGACGAAGACCGTCGCCGATAGACACAGCAACGTCATATCTGCTCAGAATATCGCATATTTCTGCAAAATGGGTATACAGGAAGTTCTCTTCATTATGCAGCTGCATCCATTTAGCCATAATGGAACCACCACGCGAAACAATACCTGATAAGCGGTTCGCTGTCAAATCGATATGTTTTTTCAATAGTCCGGCATGAATGGTGAAATAGTCCACACCCTGTTCAGCCTGTTCAATCAATGTATCGCGATATACTTCCCAGTTCAGATCTTCTACATTTCCGTTCACTTTCTCCAAAGCTTGGTAAATAGGAACTGTTCCCATCGGAACCGGACAGTTGCGGATAATCCATTCACGTGTCTCGTGAATATTGTCACCCGTCGAAAGGTCCATCAGGGTATCGCCACCCCATTTACAACTCCACACCGCTTTTTCAATCTCTTCACTGATACCGGAAGACAATGCCGAATTACCGATATTGGTATTTATTTTCACCAAAAACTTCTTACCGATAATCATCGGTTCCGCTTCCGGATGGTTGATGTTGGACGGTATGATGGCACGTCCGGCAGCAATTTCTTTACGGACAAAGTCGGGAGTGATATAAGATTTCAGTCCCAATGCTTCGATTTGCTGGTTTTCACGTATGGCCACATATTCCATTTCCGGAGTGATGATACGCCGTTTGGCATAATACATCTGGGTGATATTCTTACCTTCTTTGGCCCGGTAGGGAAGGTGACGTTTCGGAAAACGTATCTCATCCAGACTTTTATCTTCCAGACGGGCACGGCCATACTCGGAAGACAACTCGCTCAGTTGTTCGATATCCTTACGTTTCGAACACCATTCTTCGCGGATACGGGGAATACCGGCATTTATATCTATATTTATTTTAGGGTCGGAAAAAGGACCGCTTGTGTCATAGACAATCACCGGATTGTTTTTCTTAAAAACTTGCTCTCCGTTTTCGTCGATAGTGACGGTATCCAGAAGTTTGATTTTACGCATACCCACTTTTATCTTGTTGATTTCGCCCGGGATATATATCTTTTCCGATGCGGGATAGGTAATACGCATGTTTTTCTTGCTTGCCATTACAGTATATTTAATATTTATTTATCTCATTAATAAAACGACGGGTCTCTTCTACGGGGTCTTCTGCATGGATGATGGCTCCCGATACGGCTATTCCGGTAATTCCGGTCTCCATTAACGGGGCAACATCTTCCAGGCAGATTCCTCCGATTGCAAATATCGGAATTTTATAGCCAGCCTCCTTACATTGCTGCACTATTTTTCTGTATCCTTCCAGACCGAGAACGGGACTGAGTTTCTTTTTCGTTTCCGTATAACGGAATGGCCCAAGGCCGATATAGGAAGCTCCTTGTCCGACAGCACGCTCGATATCTTCAAAGGTATTGGCGGTGGCGCCGATATAGAAGACTTCGTCCGGAAATAACTGCTCTTTTGCCATTTCCCATGCGGCGGATACTGATATATCTTCTTTCCCCAGGTGAACAGCATTCGCCCCGCATCTCAAAGCAATCCGTGCATTATCGTTTATACAATAGATACATTTGTTTGTATGCTCATTGATTAGTTGCCCGATTTCCCTGGCTGCAAAGATATTCATGTTCCCTTTCATCCGTAGCTGTACCCATGAACAACCGCCGTCAAGAACCATTTTGACTTCTTCCCGTTCTGTGTATTTAGAAGTACCGTGGGTTATAAACATCAGGCGTTCACCACTGCCTTGTGGAATAAATTGTCCTTTATCTTCGTGCTTGCGCAAATGATATTCTATTGCCATATATCCAATTGTTTGTATCGTTTTATTATAGATGTTTCGTTTGTTACAGAAGGGTCTTTGCCCCATAAAGCTCCCAGAATAGCGGCTCCTCCGAAATGTAAGGAAGCAATCAGCGGAATGTTCTTTTCTTCTATTCCGCCCAGGGCGATTACCTTTTCGTTGATTATGCCCGAAGCTGCCGCCTCCCGTAATGTCTCTATCGGAAAGCCGTTTCCGTATCCCTCTTTGGATATACTTTGAAAGATGGGACTCAGAAATACATAATCCAACTGTTTGTTATCCTGTACTTCCTGCAAGGAATGGCATGAACGGCTTATGCTTCCGGTAAAACCTTCCGGCAGGATATTATTCCGGCTGTTCAAATGGATGCCAGCCAACCGGTATCCGGCTGTGAGTTCAAAATGTTCGTGCAATACAATCCGTGAATGATATTCGGCAGGGATAGCGTCCAGTAAGAGACGAAACCTGTCGATGTCACTCTGGGGTTTGCGCAGATGCAAGCGCTGCATTCCCTCCCTGAACAAATGGGTTATTATCCGGCTTTCCCCTTCAAAAAAGAAAGGAGTTGTGATTACGAACAGTTTCATACGATCCTTTTATCTCTTTATCTCTGTTTTTACTAAAGGAACCGGAGCGAAGAAATGGTTCAAGGGACCATGCCCGTGTCCTGTCCGTACATCTTTCCCTTCTGTAATTGCTTTTGTTATATATTCTTTAGCCAGTCTGACGGCATCAGGCAGGCTTTTACCTAAAGCCTGGTAAGCGGCAATAGCGGAAGACAACGTACAACCGGTGCCGTGGCCGTTGAGCGTAATTACAGTTTCCGCCGAAAGCCGGAGAGGGGACGCTTCCGATACATATAATATATCAGTCATCTCTTTTCCTTTTAAATGTCCTCCCTTCATTAATACGGCATGGCAGCCTAAAGACAGCAACTTCTCTGCCGCCAGGCACATCTCTTTTTCGGAAGTTATCTTCATTCCGGACAGAAATTCAGCTTCGTCGATGTTGGGAGTGACCAGCGATGTCCGTTTGAACAGTTCCCGGACAATGATGTCTATGGCATCATCCTGCAATAATTTGTTACCGCTGGTCGAAATCATTACCGGGTCCAGAATAATACGCGACGGAGAATAAGTATCGATTGCATTTACGACGATTTCTGCCGCTGTTTTATTATGCAACATTCCGATTTTGACTGCATCGATGGTAATATCTTCAAAAACCGCATCCAACTGGCCTTTCAAGACTTCCGGAGAGACGGCTTGTATGCCTCTGACACCTTGTGTGTTTTGGGCCGTAATGGAGGTGATTACGGAAGCTCCGTAAACTCCCAATGCCGAGAATGTTTTAATATCTGCCTGTATCCCAGCTCCGCCACCGCTGTCGGAACCGGCAATGGTTAACGCAGTCGGATAACGATAAAATGTATCTGTTTTCATATTCACATACCAAAGGAGGGAAAAGCCTTGTCTGTCTTTCCTACGGCGGCATTACCCGCATCAGGTTCACAGGTATAATCTCAGCCCGTTTACAGTATGGCACCCCTTTTCGTGCACAAAGGTAGAAATATTGACAAGAGAAAACAAAAGTGAATTGTTAAATTTAAGAGTGAATTGATAGGTTTAAAGAAATAATCCAGTATATTTGCACGTACAATTCCGGTTATAACAGCTTTTCATCCGGGTTGTATTTCCTTTTGCCATAATAGTCATAAATAAACAAATCATGTTGACAAAAACAGGCTTGTATGTTATTACTGGTGGACCTGGAACGGGTAAAACATCATTAATTGAAGAACTTAAAACTGTTGGATATCAAACAGTAAAAGAAGTAGCACGGGATATTATCAAAGAACAGCAGCTACAGGGTGGGAACGCATTACCCTGGAAAGATACCGGTTTATATACCAGTATGATGCTGGAACGTTCCGTTGAATCATATCTGGCTCATAAAGAAAATGAAGGCATATTATTTTTTGACAGAGGAATCCCTGATACACTGGCATATGCAAGGTTGATTGGGTTAACCGACCGGAAGGAAATAGAACTGGCCGTCGATAAATACAGGTATAGCAGGCAGGTATTCATACTTCCTCCCTGGGAAAATATATACCATACGGATAAAGAACGTAAACAATCATTTAATGAAGCGATAGATACATATAATGTAATGAAAGATGTCTATAAAGATGCAGGATATACGTTGATTGAAGTCCCGAAACTTCCCGTTACGGAAAGAAGGAATTTTGTTATTAGTAGTATAAATTCATTTTAAAACATCTATTTTGGGTCTTTTAAATGTGATTTGTTGTCAATTGGAATATAATCGGTTCAATTTGGAACATTCATAAAAAAGAATCTGTTATAATTTTGCGGAGTTTAACGAGGGAGTTAATAATAATGGGGAAAAAGATTGTTTTTATTCTGGCACTTGTTTTGGTTGCATTTGCATCAAAAGCCCAGAACACTATAATAAGCGGAATAGTAACGGACTCTATCACGGGAGAAACGTTACCATATGTTTCAGTCATACTGAAGGGTACAACTATCGGAACGACAACCGATGATGACGGTAATTTTTCATTAACCACATCATCTAATGCACGGACTCTGTCTGTCTCATATCTGGGATATGCCGAAAAAGAATTGAAAGTGGCTATAGGTAAGAAGAATTATTTTAAAATTCCTTTGGCCCCTTCCAGTATTGATTTGGGGGAAGTCATTGTAAAGCCGAAAAAAGAGAAGTACAGCAAGAAGGAAAATCCGGCCGTGACTTTTGTTAAAAATGTGATTGACTCCCGGGAGAGTAATGATCCTCGCAATCATGACTATTTCAGTTATAGTCAATATGAAAAGATGATTTTTGCGATGAATGATTACCAGCCGAAGCCTAAGAAAGAGAATGGAAAAGGCGGGAAATTCGACTTCCTGATCGATTATATCGATACGCTGGATATCGGAAAGACTATTCTACCCGTTTCTGAAAAGGAAAAGGTGGAAGGCATCTTTTACCGTAAAGATCCTAAAGTTGAGAAAAGGGTTGTGCTGGGAGCAAAGGCTGCCGGTGTAGATGAGATATTTTCTCGTGATGGTATGCAACAATTCCTGGGGGAAGTATTCCGGGAAGTCGATATCTTTAAGAATGATATTCCACTGTTCCTGCAACGTTTTGTGAGTCCGCTGTCCACAATAGGACCTAATTTCTATAAATATTATTTGCTCGACACATTGGAGGTGAACGGACAGCAGTGTGTAGACTTGGGGTTTGTGCCCTTCGTATCGGAAGGATTTGGTTTTACCGGACATCTGTTCGTTACACTCGATTCTACCTTCTTCGTACAGAAAGCTATTTTAAATGTACCGAAGAATATCAACCTGAACTTTGTCAGCGGAATGACGATCGAACAGACATTCAAAAGGACAGAAGATGGTACACGTATTATTACTAAAGATGATATATCCGTAGACTTTAAACTAACGGAAAAATCCAAGGGTATGTATGCCCGAAGATTGAACATATACAGCGATCATTCTTTCCTTCCTCCTGAAAATCAGGAGATATTCAAAGAGAGTGCCCCTGTGATAACTTTACAGAACGCTTATAAGCAACCTGAAGATTTCTGGGATTTGAACCGTCCGGAAGAAGCCGGAACACGAAAACAGAACACGGTTGAAAAGCTGATGGCCAAACTACGTGCCGTCCCCGTTTTCTATGTTACGGAGAAAATCATTACGATCCTTACTTCCGGTTATATAGGGACTAGCACGGACCCTGTAAAGAATAAGTTTGAGTTCGGACCGGCTAATACCTTTATCAGTGGTAATGCAATAGAAGGTGCCCGTTTTCGTGTTGGGGGAACAACAACTACTGCTTTCAGTAAACATCTTTTCCTGGAAGGTTATGCTGCCTACGGAACCACTGACAGAAAGCTGAAATATGACGGATTAATTGAATACTCTTTTAATGACAAGAAAGAATACCGTAAAGAATTTCCGGTTAATTCTATCCGGTTGCAATACACTTACGATATCAACCAGTTGGGACAGCAGTATATGTACACCAATAAGGATAACCTTTTCCTTGTCTGGAAGCGACAGAGAGATACCCGGGCTACTTATCTGAGGAATGCTGAACTGGCTTATTACCGGGAACATTATAACGGAATCGCTTATGGTGCGACTCTTCGTAACAAAAAAGAGATTGCAACGGATTATGCGGTTTTTGACAGGATCGAAGCAGATGGGCATATTACGCCGGTCAAGTCTTATTCGATGACGGAAATGGAATTCAAATTCCGTTATGCTCCGAACGAGAAATTCTATCAGACCCGTAATTATCGTTATCCGATCTCCTTTGATGCTCCGATAATTACATTGAACCATATCACAGCCCGGAAAGGTGTGTTAGGGGCCGATTATACATATAACCGTACCGATTTGGGTATTCAGAAACGTTTCTGGTTCTCAGCCTTCGGATATGTCGATATTATCGGTAAAGCAGGTAAGGTGTGGGACAAAGTTCCTTATCCGTTATTGATATTGCCGAACGCGAACTTATCCTATACAATCCAGCCTGAATCATACACCAATATGAATGCGATGGAGTTTATCAGTGACGAGTATGCATCCTGGGACATTACTTATTTTATGAACGGGCTTCTTTTGAACCGTCTTCCCCTGATAAAGAAACTGAAATGGAGAGAGGTTCTTTCATTCCGTGGAATGTATGGTCATCTGACCGATAAGAATAATCCTTATTATGGCGGCAAAGATTTGTATTTGTTCCCGGAAGGTTCTTATACATTGGGTAATACGCCTTATATGGAAGCCGGAGTAGGTATTGAGAATATCTTTAAGTTCCTTCGTCTCGATTATGTCTGGCGTTTGACCTACCGCGATAATCCGGGTATTCAGACAAAAGGTGTACGCTTCTCGATGAAGCTATCGTTCTAACGAACACACTTGCGAACCGAAATAAAAAACATCCGTCGTCATTTACTCTAACTAATGACGGCGGATGTTTTTTTATGCAGTTACCTCAGAATTTCCTAAGCAGGAAACGCTGGTTTCCTAGTAGGGGAACTACAGTTTCCCAGGCAGGAAATTACAGTTCCCTAGGGAGGAAACTGGAGTTTCCAAATGAGGGAATTACGAGAAAATTGTAATCGATTGACAAATAGCTTACTAAGGCTAAAATGAGGATTCGGTTAAAATGCCTCTGTCATGTTCATATAAACCTGAACTCCATCCAGTCCCGGCTCTTTACCGATGTCGAGTCTGAAGTTCTTGCCCGGCTGCATTTGCACACGTAATCCGGCACCGAAATTCAACTTCCATTTATCCCAGTCGAACGGAGTGTTACCGATTGTTCCGGTTCCCATCCAGGCAACAAAACCGCATTTAGCCCAGAAGTTTCCGCTTTTGTATTTTGCCGGCGAACCGAACATATGGCGGTATTCCAGTATACCATAGGCCATGGATTTATCCCGGTATTTACCCCAGTAATATCCGCGCAGGTCGAAGGGCGAACCGAAAGAGGGTAATTCGGAGTAGGGGACATCTCCCATACCTATCTGGCTTTTAGCGATCCATGCCAGGGTACTTCTCGGGCGGAATACATTCACAAAATGCCGGTATTCAAGTTCCAGTATTTCGTAGTTATAGGCACCTCCGAGATATTTTCCGAATGCTTTCATATTCCCGCTTAACAAGACGCCTTTTGTGGGGGTGGCGACATCGTCTCTTGTGTCGTATTGAATCAAACCTCCGATTCCCACGTTCAGATATTTCCGTTTGAACTGATTGAAATAGTAGTCTTGCTCTATCACCGGATTTATATCCGATGCATTTGTAAAGTTGATATCGAACAGTCCTCCCAGGTAAAAATGCGGACGGATTTCCCAGACAAAACGGGGATATATCTGGAAATAACTTCTATGGTAACGGGTTGTCGAGTCGCTTCTGTCTACATGTTCTATAGTTTCATAGCCTTTGCCGTAATAATGGACCGGTTCGTTCCTGTATCCGTAGCTGGCATAAATACGGAACTTATTCTGGTTAAAGAAGAAAGTTCCGGCTCCCGCCACCACGATCGTACCGTTTATTGAGAGGTTGATTCCTGCCGGAAGGAAAGAACGTTGCGAAATCGTGTCGTTTTTGTTCATCCTGAAACTGGCCAGTACGGCACCTCCGACACCTAGCGAGGCTTCCGGAGTATAGGACGGACCACCCAGGACAGACCACCAGATCTTTTTATGGGTCCTGATGGAATCTTTACGTAACTGACGGTAATAACGTTGCAATTGCTTTTCGTTAAGCTGTTGCCCATCAACAATAACAACCTCTTTTGAGACAGTGTCGTTCGGCGTTAAGTTCTGTGCCTTTCCCGGCAAAACAGAGACAAACAGGAATACTCCTGTGAAAGCGATTAAATGTTTAAACATTGACTGTTCTTTATTTTAGGTTGCAAAAGTATGAAAAAGAAAACATACCAACACCTTTTTTGTTCACAGCCTTTGGAATACTTTAGGTTTCTTCAGATTCTTTCATTGGAATGCTTAACCAGAACAGAGAACCTTTGCCTTCTTCTGATTCCACTCCGATGCTTCCTCCGAACTTTTCGGCAATCATGGCGCAGATAGGAAGCCCTAGACCTGTTCCCTGGGCGAATGTATTCAGTTTGACAAAGCGGTCGAAAATCTTATCTTTCTTATCCTGAGGTATACCTATTCCAGTATCTTTTACATAGAAACGAATGGCTTTACCTAATTCTTCGATCGTATACCCAAAAGAAACAGACCCTTTAGGTGTAAACTTCAAAGCATTTGTCAGGAAGTTAATCATGACTTGCATCAGCCGGTTGCGGTCTGTGTAAATCAGGCATTGGGGTAATTTCTCGTCAAATGAAATGCTGACAGCTTCGGATTTGTTCTTTAAAATCATCTGGCTGCAAATTTCTTCCATTAATTCATTTATATCAATCCGAGAATAGGTAAAATCCAGGGAACCGGATTCGATCTTCGCCATATCGATGATATCGTTGATCAATTGAAGCAAGAGTTCGTTGTTTGTCGATATGATATGAATAAACTCTTGTTTCTCTACAGGATCATCCGTCTCTGCCAGTAAGTTGGAAAAGCCGACGATTGCATTGAGGGGAGTCCGGATTTCATGGCTCATATTTGCCAGGAAAGCCGATTTCAAACGGTTGGCTTCATCTGCTCTTTTCACCTCATACATCAAATGTTCTATCCTTTTTTATCGGATATATCTTCGACCTTCATTAGTCCGCCAACAATGTTGGTATCTGTATGGTCAAAAAGAGGGATGGCACTGATCTCTACCGTTGTGTCTCCTTCGGTAAATTCGTGGCGGACCGATTCCCCTTTTGTTATAGCTTCACTGAGAGCGCAACGGGGACAAGGCTCCGTTCTTCCTCTGACTGTTTCATAGCAGATTTTTCCCGGAGTATAACGCCGACCTTTGGCTATTTTATGCAAGTTTGTGGTAGATTCCCATTGAACCCGGTATTCTTTATCTATATAGATGAGTCCGAAATTAATGCTGCTGAGCACCATGTTCTGGGTTTTGGCTGCATTTTCCAGTTTTTCTTTTGCCTCGATAAGTTCCCTTTCATATTCTTTCATCTGGGTAATATCCCAACGGGATACCAGGAGCAGGTGATTCTGACCGTGAGTCAGGATAGACTTATTTACAATCGTATTGTGAAAAACACCGTCCGGGGTTACATAATCTTCTTCAGCCCTGTAGTTCTTTCCTTCTTTGACCAGTTGTTCATCTATTTTCCGGTATCGCATTCCTCGTTCAGGACCAAAAATATCAAAATCAGAAAGTCCTACTATCTCTTCCCGGGGAGTACCGGATTGTAACTCTGCTTCTTTATTCCAGAATATATATTTATAGTCATCGTCGATATTTTTTACGAAAAGGGGAAAAGGCAGATTCTCTAAGATATCGAGGCTGAACAGCGCTTCTTTTTCTTTGTTGTTCTCCTGCATATCGTCCAATAGATCTTTATACTGTTTCTTTTCACAAACAAGTTTCCTGTTTTTGATTGCCAGTAAAACAACCAGGAGAGAGAGAACCAATATGAGTATCAGGTATCCTGCTGTTCCCGTGGGCAGCATTAATACTACTGAATTCATCAATACAAGTATGTTCATAGAGTGATATTTATTTGTCTTACCCTTTCTTTTTCGGCAAATTTATCATTTATATTTTAATTAATCTCTGAATACTGCTGAATTTCATAATATTTTCGCTATTGCAGCGCTAAATCTTAACACAATAAGCCTGCAACACACCTTGTAGTCTGAGAAAATAATTTTACATTTGAAGTTGTAAACTGAGAGAAAGTAAAGTATGAAGAAAGTAGCTGTTCTGGTAACCTTTTTGCTGATCGTCCTGCAAGCGGCCGATGCACAAAAGGTGGGACTGGTATTAAGTGGTGGAGGAGCTAAAGGTGCTGCGCATATCGGAGTCATTAAAGCCTTAGAGGAGAATGATATACCTATTGACTATATAACCGGTACATCTATAGGCTCCATTATAGGTAGTTTATATGCTATGGGATATTCTCCTGATAAGATGCTGGAATTAATGTTATCAGAAGAATTTAGTTACTGGCAGACCGGTACCGTAGAAAATGAATATAAATATTATTTTAAAAGACCGGACCCGACTCCTGAGTTCGGTCATTTCTCTATTGATATGACTGATTCATTACAGATCAAGGCCAACTTTTTACCGCAAAGCCTTATCAATCCGATCCAGATGAATCAGGCGTTTATGGCATTGTTTTCGCAGGCTACCGCTAAAGCCGGATGGAATTTTGACAATTTGTTTGTCCCGTTCCGTTGTGTCGGTTCTGACATCTATAATAAAAAGGCTATCATATTCAAGAACGGAGATCTGGGAGATGCTGTCCGTGCTTCTATGACATTCCCTTTCTTTTTCCAGCCGATCTGGAAAGACAGCATTCCTCTGTTTGATGGCGGTATTTACGATAATTTTCCTGTCGGACCGATGAAAGAGGCTTTTCATCCTGATTTTATTTTCGGATCGACTGTTGCCGGAGGAAATAACAAGCCTTCCAATAATGCTTATAATCAATTGGAAACGATGATTATGCAGAAAACGGATTATGATGTTCCGGAAGAAGATGGCATGATGGTAAAATTCCGTTTCCCGACTGTTTCATTACTGGACTTTCAAAAAGCAAAGGAATTGATGGATATCGGTTATAAACGTACGATGAGTATGATCGACTCGATCAAGCAAAGAGTGCCCCGCAGGGTTCCGCTTACGGAAGTTAATATGCGCAGGGTTGCTTATAAGGAAAGTTTGCCGCCGCTGATCTTTCAGAATATATATGTAACCGGCGTTTCCGAATCGCAGCGTAAGTATATCGAGGCACAACTGCATCGTGATATGAATCATGAATTTTCGATGGAAGAATTTAAGCGGGCTTATTTCAAGATGCTCACTTCTTCGAAGATACGGGAAATTATGCCCCATGCTGTTTACAATCGCAGGGAGAAAAAGTTTGACCTCTATCTGGACGTAAAGATGAAAGAAGAAATAACGGTCGGTTTCGGAGGTAATATTTCATCGCATCAGGCAAACCAATTGTTTTTAGGATTGGGTTATCAATATTTAGGCCGTTTTGCCGCCGATGTTAATTCTAATTTTCAGGTAGGTAATTCTTTTAGTGGAGTTATGCTGAACGGACGAATCTATTTGCAGACTAGGATTCCGACCTATCTTAACTGGCAGGGGGTATATTCCGATAAAAGATATCAGGAAAGTCAGTCGCTGTTTTACGAAGATGTGTTACCGGCCTTCATCAAACAAAAAGAATTGTATATGAAGCTAAAGCTGGGATTCCCGTTCTTGAACAGGGCAAAATCAGAAATCGGTTTTGCATACGGGCAATTGAATGATTACTATTTTCAGAGTAATAATATGTTGTTTCCTAATTCTAAATTCGATCATAGCTGGTACAATCTGTTCAGTGGTTCGCTGAGTATAGAACGGAATTCACTGGATGCTAAACAATACCCTATAGCCGGGCGGAAACAGTTCCTGATTGCTCAATATGTCACAGGTACTGAGAATTATGATCCGTCTCCAACATCTCAAAGTCAATCAATCAGAAAAAAGGTTTACAGCTGGTTACAGTTGAAAGGGGAGTGGCAGCACTATGAAACATTAAGTAACCGTTTCAATCTGGGATTCCAGGGAGAATTGGTCATATCCAGCAAAAACCTGATGAATAACTATACGGCATCGGTATTGCAAGCTCCGGCTTTTACGCCCACGCCGCATAGCCAGATTGTTTTCAATGAGGCTTTCCGGGCCAATCAGTATTTTGCAGCAGGCATTTCGCCAATCTATAAGTTTAGCAAATTACTTCATTTCCGTCTAGACTTGTATGGCTTTGCCCCTTTATATGAAATAAAGAAAGAAACTAATGCGGACAATCCTTATATGGCAGTTCCTTATTATGGCAAGTTTCTTCATTCATTTAAGTACATGGGGGAGGCTGCCCTGGTGTTACAGTTACCTTTTGCCTCTATCAGCCTGTATGCCAACGGATATAGTTATCCGGCAAAGAATTTCAACTTCGGACTGAATATCGGTTACTTGATCTTTAATCCAAAAATGTTAGATTAAATTGAAAAAAAGATGTACTAAAGTCTTGCAAGTTTAAAAGAAAACACTACCTTTGCACTCGCAATTACGAAACAATGGCCGCGTAGCTCAACTGAATAGAGTAGCTGACTACGGATCAGCCGGTTACAGGTTTGAATCCTGTCGCGGTCACGTAAAAATAAAAAGCGTTGAGATACTATCATCTCGACGCTTTTTATTTTACCTATCTTCTTATCATTTCAGTTTTTCCTTTTGCAGTGCATTTTTTAATATAAGTTTATCCAGAGATTGATTTTTCTGATTTACTGTTGCTAATGCACACCGTCTGACTACGTTGGCTATAGAACCTCCCGAAAGTTCTGTTTTGGCAGCCATGGTAATCAGGTCTTCGTCTACATCCTCCGGCCAACCTTTCAGCATCTTCCGCCATATTTCAGCGCGTAGTTCTTCAGTCGGCATTGGAAAGTAAATCACTGATTGGAAACGGCGGGAAAATGCTTCGTCGATGTTCGAACGTAAGTTTGTTGCCAGAATGACCATGCCGGGGAAGTCTTCTATACGCTGTAAGAGATAAGCCACTTCCTGATTGGCATGGCGGTCATTGGAGGTGTTGGTGGAAGTACGTTTGCCAAACAGGGCGTCTGCTTCATCAAAGAAGAGAATCCAGTTCCTGTTTTCAGCAAGATCGAACACTTTAGCCAGGTTCTTTTCCGTTTCCCCGATATATTTGGAAACGATCATGGATAGGTCTATCCGGTATACATCCATATTATTCTTCTTACCCAGCAATGTCGCTGCAAGTGTCTTCCCTGTACCCGGAGGACCGTAAAACAGCGAACGATATCCGGCTTTCAGGATACGCGACAACCCCCAGTCTTCCATGATGGTCTTGCCGGAAGAAATCCATGTATTGATCTCTTCCAGTTCAGTTGTCACCTGGTAGTCCAGCACCATGTCTTCCCAGTTCAGTTCCGTGGTGATACGTTTGGCAGGGAAGCCGGTGGTATAATCGGGTTTATATTCCACATCAAGTTGTACGCGGCTCAGAAATTCCTCAGATACACGGAGTTGGCTGCTGAGCAGCGGCTCTCCTTCGCCTGCACCTTCCAACCGCAGGATATTTTTTCCGTAAAACCAGTGGCTTTTTGAGAACATATGGATGACCTCCTTGCGTTTCTCCACGTCCTCCCCGGCAAGGATGAACGAAGCGGTTTCACCCGTAGGAAGGAATCCTCCGTGCGACAAACCTTTCCAACCGCCGAACTCGGTGTACTGGCGGTCAAAGTTCTTGTTCTGCACAAAGAAGATGTCCAGTATTTGCGGACAGATATGGGGCATCAAGGCGAGCATGATAACGATTCGTTCTTCAAAATTGGTGTCCGTTTGTCCCGTCACCGCCTCCATCCAGCCGTTTCGGGGCGGATACACATCCTTTAGCTGCTTGTACTCGGACTCCTGATGGAAGTAAAGCTGGATGGCGACAGTTAATACTTGGTTGAACCATTCAATATACTCACGCATAATTCTTCATTAAAGACTGTTCGCTTTTGCGCCCATCACGTCGGCTTCGTGTTCCAGTGCGATATTGTCATTCACCGGCATTCCGCCTACTTCGGTGGTAGGTTCCACACGACCGGCCATCTGCTGGGCCACGTGCCATGCCTCATGGGGCAAGTGTTGTTCTTGTCCCGGAGCTACATGGATGTCTGTACCTTGTGTATAGGCGAGCGCCTGTACTGTAGCCGGCTTGTCCGAATTATAATGTACCTTTACATCATCCATCGCGAGGCCGGAAAGTTCTTCCACGCCAACTTTCAAGTGGTCGGGCATGCCGGTTTCACTCTTTTTCTGAACGGGAGCTTCAAACCGGCCTTGCAGGGCGGTTTCGTCTTCATCTACTTCGCGCTGGACTGGCTGTTCAAATTTACCTTGAAGCATGTCTTCTTCATCCTCTTCCCGCTGGAGAGCTTGATTGAACTTGCCTTGCAGGGTATCTTCTTCGTCTTCTCCCATCTGTTGCAAGACCGGGTTCATCGGACGGTTATCCACGAATTGCAATGTGCCGCCACCATCCAGTTTCTGCTGGATGGTGCGGGCCGTCTTTTCTTGATATACTTTTTCAGTTGCCATTTTATATATTTTATTCTTCGTCAATTTATTGGAATTTTTGTTTCCCGTGCCATATGACCTGCACATACTTCTTCAACCACGGAAGACGTATCTGCCTGAAACTCCACGGAACGGATTCAAGCAGAATGTCATGCGTCTTTTCTACCATCGTTAGCAGCCACCGTTCCTCCTGCTGTTCCAATGTACCGCTGCGAGCGATGAAGCTCTGGCGGAAGCCCTTACCGATGTGCCGTCCATACTTGGCCAGTTAGCCTTTATGCCTGCCACCATGGAGTCGACGGTCTGCTTTTCTTCACTGGTAAGAGGCAGCTGTTTCGGGATCGGTATATGTTGGAGCAATCCGACAAGAAGCCGGTTGAAGGCCAGTTCTGTTTCTCGGTATTCCCGTTCTTCCCCGTAGACGATATATTGCAGTAGGAATACGGCGCGGATTTTCAAAGCCGTATTCTTGAGCGATTTCTGTTCATCATCCAGATAGCCGAGCATGGCGAATAGTCGGCTGAGCCAGGGGGCGAGCAGGCAAAGGCCGGCATTTTCCACCAGAAGGAACTCCGGAGCTTCTGTCGCTTCGTCCGTTCCGACTCTCCCGTCCATTGACAGTTGCAACGTCTCACATAGTTGCAGCAATAATTTCTCCTTCACGACTTCCTTCTTTTCCGGCAGTAACTGCACCCATGAACGGACCGTTTCTTCGGGACTTCCATATGTAACAAAGGAACAAAAGAAAGTCATCCGGGAAAAGAAGAAACAGGTCCGGGAACTAGAGCAGCACCGTGACAAGTTGATGGAATACGACAACCATCTTGACACTCTTGGAGAACGCAACTCCTATTCCAAGACCGATCCTGAAGCCACCTTCATGCGCATGAAAGAAGACGCCATGAGAA
>NZ_QSDP01000139.1:0-13129 GCF_003463685.1 Parabacteroides sp. AM58-2XD | reverse complement strand
TCAGATGAAAAAATATGGTTATATAATCTTCCATACAGGTATGAAAAAATATGGTTATATAATCTTCCATACAGGTATGATAGTTTCTCCCGAAATTATCTAAATATAAAAAACTAAAACTTTAGCACACATCAAAAAAATCAATTAAACATCAAGTTCTTTCATCATATTATATATATGTAACCGGCATTTGATTATTTGCACAATCTTTCGATTAGATGTACAATCTTTCGATTTGCCATACCTCAGCATTCTTTAAACTTACATTTTAAATATTTGTAAAAATCGGATATTACATAACTATTGAACTTTTCCCTTAAAATAGCGAATGAACAGCTTATGTCAAAAACAACAAAGGTGCAGTCTGGGTGCTCAAAAAACCCTAAAGTGTGCAGATTTCAGGTTAAAGTTCTTTGAGATAAAGAATGTTTGACTACTTTTGCAATCGGTAATTTTTTTACTAATTACCAATTAATTTTCAGACAATAGAAATCTAATATTCCTATTAATATGAGTTTAAGAATTATTGTTTTAGCGAAACAGGTTCCGGACACACGCAACGTGGGAAAGGATGCGATGAAAGAAGACGGAACGGTAAACCGCGCCGCACTTCCTGCCATCTTTAACCCGGAAGACCTGAACGCATTGGAGCAGGCACTTCGCCTGAAAGATGCTTACCCCGGATCAACTGTGACATTACTGACTATGGGCCCGGGACGTGCCGCCGAAATTATCCGTGAAGGTTTATACCGCGGAGCAGACGGCGGCTTTTTGTTAACCGACCGTGCCTTTGCAGGAGCCGATACACTGGCTACATCATACGCCCTGGCCACGGCTATCAAAAAAATTAACGAGTACGATATTATCATCGGCGGCCGTCAGGCTATCGACGGAGATACTGCACAGGTAGGTCCCCAGGTAGCTGAAAAGCTGGGATTGACACAAATCACTTATGCTGAAGAAATCCTGAATGTGGATGAAGCAGCACGCCGTATCACCGTAAAACGTCATATCGACGGAGGCGTGGAAACCGTAGAAGGCCCGCTGCCTATCGTAATCACAGTAAACGGCTCGGCAGCTCCCTGTCGTCCGCGTAACGCCAAACTGGTACAGAAATACAAACGTGCCATGGGAGCACAGGAAAAAGCGGCTCAACCGACAGCCTGCCACCCCAATGGCCCGCAAGCTATTCAGTATCCTGAACTATACGAAACACGCCCGTATCTGAACATCCCCGAATGGAGTGTGGCTGATGTGAACGGCGACCTGTCTCAATGCGGATTATCCGGCTCGCCGACAAAAGTAAAGACTATACAAAATATCGTGTTCCAGGCAAAGGAAAGTAAAACACTGACCGGCTCGGACAAAGATATAGAAGATATGATTGTTGAACTGTTAGCTAACCATACCATCGGATAAGATTATGAATAACGTATTTGTATATTGTGAGATTGAAGGCACAACCGTTGCCGATGTAAGTCTCGAACTTCTGACCAAAGGTCGCAAGTTAGCGAATCAGTTAGGTTGCCAGCTGGAAGCAATTGTTGCCGGTAGCGGCCTCGAAGGCGTAGAAAGCCAGGTGTTGCCTTACGGTGTCGACAAACTGCATGTGTTCGATGCACCGGGCTTGTTCCCTTACACATCCCTGCCCCACTCTTCCGTACTGATCAACTTGTTCAAGGAAGAAAAACCTCAGATCTGCCTGATGGGCGCTACCGTTATTGGTCGCGACCTGGGTCCTCGTGTATCATCTGCACTGACCAGCGGTCTGACTGCCGACTGTACTTCATTGGAAATCGGTCCTCACGAAGATAAAAGAGCAGGTATCACTTACGAAAATCTGCTGTACCAGATTCGTCCGGCATTTGGCGGTAACATCGTTGCTACCATCATCAACCCCGAACACCGTCCCCAGATGGCAACCGTTCGCGAAGGTGTGATGAAGAAAGAGATTCTGGACGCAAATTATAAAGGCGAAGTGATCCGGCACGACGTAGCTAAATTCGTCCCGGAAACGGATTATGTAGTAAAAGTGATCGACCGTCACGTAGAAAAGGCAAAACACAACCTGAAAGGCTCTCCGATCGTCATAGCCGGCGGTTACGGAATGGGGTCGAGGGAAGGATTCGACAAATTGTTCGAACTGGCTAAAGAACTTCACGCCGAAGTAGGTGCCAGCCGCGCTGCTGTCGATGCCGGTTTCTGCGATCACGACCGTCAGATCGGCCAGACAGGTGTAACAGTTCGTCCGAAATTATATATCGCTTGCGGTATCTCCGGACAGATACAGCACATTGCAGGTATGCAGGATGCAGGTATCATCATCTCTATCAACAACGACGAGAACGCTCCGATCAACACGATCGCCGACTATGTTATCAACGGCACAGTTGAAGAAGTGATCCCGAAGATGATTAAATATTACAAACAGAACAGCAAGTAAAGAGATGGCAAATTATTATACAGACATACCGGAACTCAAGTATCACTTGAACAATCCGATGATGGAACGTATTTGCGAACTGAAAGAGCGCAATTACAGAGATAAAGAAGAGTTCGACTATGCACCGCAGGATTATGCCGATGCAATGGATTCATTCGATAAAGTGCTTGAAATCACCGGGGAAATCACCGGAGAGATCATTGCCCCCAACGCCGAAGGTGTCGACGAAGAAGGTCCTCACTGCGCTAACGGACGTGTGGAATATGCTTCCGGAACAAAACAGAATCTGGATGCAATGGTGAAAGCCGGCCTGAACGGTATGACCATGCCGCGTCGTTTCGGTGGTTTGAACTTCCCGATCACTCCGTACACCATGTGTGCTGAAATAGTTTCTGCTGCCGATGCCGGATTCGGTAACATCTGGTCGCTTCAGGATTGTATTGAAACATTATATGAATTCGGAAACGAAGATCAGCATAACCGTTTCATCCCGCGTATCTGCGCCGGAGAAACCATGTCTATGGACCTGACCGAGCCGGATGCCGGTTCTGACTTGCAGTCCGTTATGCTGAAAGCGACCTTCGACGAAAAAGAAAACTGCTGGCGCCTGAACGGTGTAAAACGATTTATCACCAATGGGGATGCAGACCTGCACCTGGTACTGGCCCGTTCGGAAGAAGGAACGAAAGACGGACGTGGTTTGTCTATGTTCATCTACGACAAGAAACAGGGTGGTGTAGACGTTCGCCGCATTGAAAACAAATTGGGTATCCACGGATCTCCTACTTGCGAATTGGTTTACAAGAATGCTAAAGCTGAACTTTGCGGTGACCGCAAATTAGGTTTGATCAAATATGTTATGGCGTTGATGAACGGTGCCCGCCTGGGTATCGCTGCACAGTCTGTCGGTTTGAGCCAAGCTGCTTACAACGAAGGAATGGCTTATGCCAAAGAACGTAAACAGTTCGGCAAAGCGATCATCGACTTCCCGGCAGTTTACGATATGCTGTCTATCATGAAAGCGAAACTGGATGCAGGTCGTGCTCTGTTGTATCAGACTTCACGCTATGTGGATATCTACAAAGCGCTGGATGATATTTCACGTGAACGCAAACTGACTCCGGAAGAACGTCAGGAACAGAAGAAATATGCTAAACTGGCCGATGCACTCACTCCGTTGGCAAAGGGTATGAACTCAGAATATGCCAACCAGAATGCGTATGACTGTATCCAGATTCACGGTGGATCAGGTTTCATGTTGGAATATGCTTGCCAGCGTATCTATCGTGATGCCCGCATCACATCCATCTATGAAGGTACGACACAGTTGCAGACAGTTGCCGCTATCCGTTATGTAACAAACGGTTCTTACCTGGCGATGATCCGCGAATTTGAAGCTATCCCCTGTTCTGCCGAAATGGAACCGCTGAAAGCAAGACTGGTAGAAATGGCTAACAAGCTGGAAGCTTGCATGAATAAGGTGAAGGAAGCACAAAATCAAGAATTACTTGACTTCGTTGCCCGCCGCCTGATGGAAATGGCAGCCGACTGTATCATGGCTCACCTGTTGATCCAAGACGCAACCAAAGCACCTGAATTATTCAGCAAATCAGCCGTAGTATACTTGAACTATACAGAAGCCGAAGTAGAAAAACATCACAGCTTCATCGAGAAGTTCAACGCTGACGAATTAGTAAACTACAGACAATAATAAGTATTGTCTCTCCATAAAAAAGCCGGATATCCTTTGATATTCGGCTTTTTATTTTTATGTTTGTGCCATTACCAGAATCAAAATAAATTAACTATGACAACTAATTACGATCCCAAGCTGCATCACCGCAGCAGTATCCGATTAAAAGGCTACGATTATTCCCTAGAAGGATTATATTTTGTAACGATTTGCGTGCAAAATATGGAATGTATATTCGGTGAAATCAAGAACAGTCCCCTCGTAGGGGCGGGGTCTGCCCGCCCTTTTGAATCAATCGCCCAAATGCACCTAAATGAATACGGACGAATCATCGAACAATGTTATTTGAATTTGGGACAAAAATACCCCAATATACAATGTGGTGAATATGTAATCATGCCTAATCATTTTCATGCTATTATTGCGATAGGGAGATCAATTGATGGGGGTAGTATTTGTGATAAAAGGGCGGGGATTCCCCAAGCAGTAGCATTAGGACATATTATTGCTTATTTCAAATATCAATCTACAAAACTGATTAATCTACAAAACCAAAAATTGTGGCAACGAAATTATTATGAGCACATTATCCGAGATGAAACATCATATAATAACATATATTGGTATATTATGAATAATCCACAGAAATGGAAAGATGATAAATTTTGGAGAAAATGATTATGGGGTGGATGTTAAAGAGGGCGGGCAGACCCCGCCCCTACGATGCCATAACATCCATTGCATAATCCCGCGTAATGATAAATATACCAGGAATGCCATCCATAAGGCATGGTTCCCCATTATTCCGTAAAACAGGTAATAGACAACGAAAAATGTACCTGAAGCCACCAGCATAGAATAAAGCATCAAACGGGTTGCGGTGGCACCGATCAGGATGCCGTCCCAGAGGAAAGCGGCAAATCCTGCCAGGGGAACGGCCAATACCCAATAATAATAGGTTCCCGCCGCCTCGATAACAGTCGTGTCATTCGTCAGCAATCCCAGGAAGCCCTGTCCTCCCATCATGTATAGGATGGTAAACGCTAACGACAATCCCCAACCCCAACGGAACAACAGGCGGATCATCCTTTGCAATCCGTTCCGGTTCTGTGCTCCGACATAACGTCCCGTCATTGCTTCACCGGCATAAGCAAAGCCGTCCATGATATAAGAGAACAAAGTGAATAACTGCATCAATAAGGTATTGACTGCCAGTACCACATCCCCCTGTCGGGCACCTGTCGACGTAAAAAAGGTAGTGACAGCCACCAGGCACAAAGTACGGAAAAAGATATCGCTGTTCACCTCGAAGAACTTGCGCATAGCCGTCCTCCCCACGATCTCACTCCACCGGAAAGCAATCTTCAACCTACCATAATATCGTAACCAAAGCAATAAAGCCATGAACAATCCTGCATACTGGGCAATCAACGTCCCTAGAGCCACCCCTGTAATCTTCATGTCCAACAGGAACACAAACGCCAGACTCGCCACGATATTCACCACATTCTGCGTGATCGCTATAAACATCGGAAAACGGGAATTCTGCATCCCGATAAACCAGCCGGCAAACCCATACAGTCCTAACACAGCGGGAGCCCCCCAGACACAAATATTGAAATAAACCGTAGCCAACTGCCGTACCTCCGGTGTTGCATCGATCAGATGGAAAGCGACCGCCCGGATCGGATATTGCAGCAACAGCAGACAGAAAGCAACAAAGCCCCCTACCGCCACCGCCCGCAGCAAAACCCGCGTCACTTCTTCCAGGTCACGCCGCCCAAAAGCCTGCGAAGTCATACCACTCGTCCCCATCCGCAGGAATCCGAACAGCCAGTAAATGATATTGAACAACATTCCCCCTACCGCGATCGCCCCGATATAAGCCGCCGATCCTAAATGACCTACAATAGCGACATCGATCAGCCCCAATAAAGGAACGGTTATATTTGAAACGATAGAAGGTATTGCTAATTGAAGTATCTTTTTATTCATTCTATTTTATTTTACCTGCAAAAATAGCCTTATTTTACAGTCTTGCACAATTTTAGCAGCTAAGACATCGTTAATCATAAAATAAACCCGATTACCATGTTCCTGAAAGCTCTCATCTGAAGTTTATTACACAATAAATGGATCACATTTATTCATGTTGGAGGACTAGCGATCTCCTTTACCTTTATCCTCTTACTCTCTTTTTATGTAAGAACTGAATCGAGTGTGGATAAGTTTCATGAACAGGAGGAAAATATCTACCAGATAATACCTGCGCCTTCTCCTCTCCTTTCGCCGACTATGTGAAAGAACATGTTGCCGGAATCAAAGCATATACCCATATAAAACTGCTGAGGTTACCATACAGTTTTTTGAAATTGGAGAAAAAAAGTATCAATAGTAGCGACAACCATATCAGCCTATTTCTGGATGAAGTCGAGTGTATGGACAAGACTAGGCTATAAAAAAACGTCCTATAAACTTTTTGATATTAAAACAGATACTATCTTCTTATTCTGTAAAATATTTTATATATTGCATCGACAAATAGAAATTAACCTTAAACTCGCTACAAAAGCAGTTTTTTAATAATAACATGTATGACTAAGAGTATTATTGAAATTCTCATTGATTATTCCGGGAGCATGGGATACATGGAAGGTACAGAGCATGAAAATAAGTTTTTAATAGATGGAAAAACTCGCTTTTATCTTGCAGAACAAATGATACAGAAGCATATATTTCCAACTATTGATTATGTGGAAAAAATTGTAATTCGTTTGTTTCGTGGAGCAATAAATAAAATAGAAATCAATACAATCTACGAAGGAGAGCTTAATTTCGGTAAGTTATGCTCTCTTATCTCTAAAATAGACAATCCTTCACCTGGTGGTACTCCTATTTCTGCCGCATTAAATGAAGCTAAACAGAATTTGACTAAATTTTCAAATTATGACAGAAAAATTCTTTTAATTACTGATGGTGAAGAAACTGAAGACTCCAGTTATATCACTGAAGCTCAATCAATTGCTCAACTACCTGGTACCCCATGCAAAATATATGTAATAGGTCTTGACCAAAATGAAGAGATGGAACGTAAAGCCAAAAGTATCGCTACGGGTGGATATTTCAATATCAAATCTCAATATTTTGAGAACAAAATACTGCAAGACTTTTTGGTAACGTTAAAACTATCTCTCTTACAGGACAGTAAGGAAATATTGCAACAATCAGATGATAGATTAACTAAAGAAAACATCCAAATAATAGACACCAAGATAGCAAAGACGATTACAGAGAATGATGCATCTACAACTGAACTGATTGATAATATTCAAACCCAAATAGATAAAACCAAAGCTATCTTATCTGAATTAGAAGTCATAAAAGAACAACTTCGGATAAAACAATTATTAAGTAGTGGAGTTGACTCAACAACTCTAACTATCGACGATGATTATTCCGAAGATATAAAAATCAAGAGTGAGACTATATTATATGAACACCTTTGCAAACAATATGGTAAGGATTCCGTTATATGGTTAAATCATCATCAAGAATCATATCTACATCATGACTTTGAAATACACGATGATTTTGGAGACATCGTTAAAATTATAGAATGCAAAGGTACTCCAAAATGCAAACCTACATTTTACATGACAGCTAACGAATGGAACTATTTCCTATTACATCAACAAGAATACCAATTATATAGAATATTTGAATTAGATACCACTCCTCAAATATATTGCATAGAAAATCTATTGAACGCGATACTTGAAAGAAAAGTAGTACCTTATTTGACTAGGCCAGAAATTTTAAAAGAAAATAGAGTATACTTAACAATTTTAAAATTCAAATTTGGTTAATATCTCTATGCAAATTTATCTTTCTCTATAATACCGCCAAAAATCTAAAATAGACTTTGTATCGTTCCCTAACCGCATGATCTAAAGCTCAAGCCATCGAAACCTATGTCTCCCCCCATGGGCACCGTCAGACTGAAAAAGCCTAGGACATCTTTATCCTTCTCCCGATAACGGGGCAACGGAGGATAACAATGAGACTCCCGCTGTAGAATGATCCGGCTTATTCATTGGCTTCTTACTCTCTCCGGTCATTCCGGAGGCATTACAAATATACGGCTGAAATTCATCTGTAGTATACTTTCCCTAATCATGCCATACCCCTGCCTGTTTACCCTAGCCGGAAGCACCAAATACAGATGCAAAGGATTCACTTAATACGGATGCCCCTGTCAAATGCTCATGCTATGTTTGAATTTTGAAAGCTTCTTCATCCTTCCGGACATGAGCTATAAAGATATTTCTATCTACCAGTTCTTTCATACACAAAGTTTTCTTATTTTATTTGCCATTTGCAATATTAAACCTTACAAAGCTATATTACAACATCTTACAGCATTGCAAACACTGTTTTCATTTGCAATGCCGTTTGCCATTTGCCATACGTCATTTATTCCTGACAACCAAATAACACGTACCTCTCATCGTACGGCGCGACGGGATCTTATTCTTTTGAAGCAAGCGTCCGAAGTATGTCAACCGTTTAGTTCCCAACTTTATACCACTTTTATCTTGCAGGTATTGAAGTATTTCGAGAGCAAAAAGTTCCTCATATTCCTCTCCCGGCAATGGTGCACGGAAGTTTTGCAGGAATAATTGTTCCTCTATCGGTATCTGCTGGAACACATCATTGTTGCGAGTGGTAGAAGATTCTTCTTCGGACGTAAACCAATAGCGTTCGCCTGCCTTTAAAGCCGAGACTGCCTGCGCATAAAGCTGTTCATAATTAACCGATACAGAATTATCTGCTGTCCCGGTTATCCCAATACAAATAAAACGGCGGCTACCGGTCGGATCGGTCAGCAAGTCATAATTATTACAAGTGGCAATGAAAGAAGCATACCGATGCAACGCCTGAATGCTCCGTTTATAAGGTTGGCGGGCATTGACCACCGGCTTTTGAAGGACATTCTTCAAAAAACTCTGATACGCGGCACTTACCGAATCGAACTCATCGATATTGATCAACGCAAAACGGGTAAGCAACAACTCCGCATCCCGTTTATTGCTGAAATCGATGCTATCGGTATAATACATACGAAGCGAAGGGGGTAACAGGTTCCGGCACCAGGTCGATTTGCCGCATCCCTGAGGGCCGACCAGCAAAGGCAACGAACTATTGGCATGCAAATGATCCCGCCGGTACCAATGAGCGACCATGCTCAGGAACCAGATATAAAACAAATCGCGCCAGGCAGTATTATCCGTCGGCAACGTATCGGCCAACGTACGGATATGGTCTTCCCCGTCCCATGCCGGCAAATGTTCCAGATAATCTTCCAACGGATAGAAAACCGGTACCCTGTCGGAATACACATACCGCTTCACATCACGATCCAAAAGTGCCAACCCTTCAGCCTGTGCATTCAGTCCGATACTGTTCAGAACCGTCTCCGTCACAGGAGCAAAACAGATATAATATGAACCTCTTGCCCGAAACTCCACTTCACCGGCCAGCATATTCCGCCTGAACTCATAACGCCGTTTCATAAACTCATCCGTCTTTACAGACAATAATTGCTCGGGAGGCATCACCGGTTTCTTTCCAAAATTCTTCGAAAGCTGGTACACCGTATGAATGGTCTCCCGGATCTCCTCTTCAAACAGTTCCAGACGCTGGTATATCCTTGTCCAGCGAACCGCATCCTCCTCCGGTATCCCGGACTGGAAACAATTTTCGGCCAGCTTTGTCAGGAAAGGCTTGACCTCTTTTCCGTCATCCAAACCTCCCGTTTTCTCCAATGCATCCAGCATACAGGCATTATAAAAACGGGAAATGATACGACTGCGGTCGAATCCGGGCATCATACGTAAAAGCGGATCTTCTTCTTTCGATACGATTTCCCGGTATGTCGGTTCGTCCGTCATCTGTGTCGGTTGCTCCTGAACCAACGCAACAGCCGAAAAATTATAATATAAATCAGGATCGAAGGAATAGCGGCATCCCCGCTCTAAAGAGGGAGCCTTTATCTCTATATCGCATTGCAGCTGAGCCTGATAATAGGCAACGGCGCGCCGATAGGCTACCGCATGAAACAATTCCGCCTGCTCCCTGTCCCGTGGTAATGTTCTGTCAGGCAAAACAAACGGTACCAATATTTTTACACTCTTTCCGCTGGAACCAGTAAAAGCTGCCAGTGTCTGAGGGGCTTGTGAAGCCAACTCTCTTACTCTCGCCACCTCTTCCTTATTCGCCAGATTTCCGACCTCCACCAGAACCAGTCCGTTATACGACCGGAACTCGACCTTTTTATCTCTTTTCCCGAATAATGCGGAAAAACACAACGCCGGAAGATCTGTTGCATGTATGCTTTTATCACCAGGCATCGAACAAGCCAGGAGCTCCCTGTATTCATTCACCACCTTACGGTAATCGCCGTTGCGCATGCCGCACAAAATGACGCTCAACGCCATATTTTTAAAGGTTTTACCCCCATTCTTTGTTTGTGTAATGTACATAGTATATTTTATTTTCACCCCTCTTATGATATGACAAATGGCAAACGCCATTGCAAATAAAAAAGGTATTTGCAATGGTTTAAATTTCTATTATACAATATATTGCAGGACAATATTGCAAATGGCAAATATTTTCCTGAAACTTTATGTACAACCTTATTTCAGCCTCGTAAACTCGATATCGCTCAACCGGTCTTTCAACTTCGGACTGGGTTTGAAGCCTATCCCTTTCAGTTTAATGGATTCAGCGCGGATTTTAGACGGTTCTTCCACATCGCGGTTCGGCTGAGCGGTTACCGAGAAGGTGCCCAGACCGTCGATCGTCACCGTATTGCCTTCTTTCAAGGCTTCCGATATCAAAAGAGTCAGATTTTCGATCATCCCTTTAACATCCCCATACGTGAAGGTGCTGGCATCGACCATTTGTTCTGCCAGCATATCGAGGTTTACATTACCATAACTTACGGTGGTAACCGAATACTTTACCTGCTCTTTGCTGGTAATATTATCATTGATTTTTGTGAGTTTGTACCTTACTGCCATACGGTTCCCTTTCTGTTAGATTTAATATTACTACTAGTTATTTCAAAGGTTACTACCTTTTATATCATTGATTACTAGTTAGTAAAACCAGGCTGTACAGGATAATCGAATAAGGTGTACAGGCTGGCCGACCAGGGTGTACAGGATAATCAGCCAGGGTGTACAGGATGATATTACTAAGTCAGGACTAAAGGTATAAAATATAAGGAGATATACAATAGTTTATCCTATATTTTTATCTTCTATTGCCGTTCATGTTAATAACAACACTTCGATTTTGTTCAAACTAAGACACAATAAACGTCACCTGGAAACCGGGCACAGGCCGTTCAGCCAAACAAAGGTCCCGGCCTTGCCGAACCATCATCTGCCGGGAAAGTGACAAGCCGATACCCGAACCATTCTTTTTGGTTGTAAAGAACGGAACAAAAATCTCCCGTTCGACATCTGCCGGAATAGGTGCACCGTTGTTACTGATCCACAACTCCTTATTCCAACGCACATCCATAGCCGTCGCCCCGGCTTCGCAGGCATTCTTAACCAGATTGATCAACACCTGGCGCAACATATTCTCATCCGTAAACATCGTGGCAGACAAAGGGATGGAAATATGCCACTCCAAATCCGGATAAAGCATCCGAATTCTTTCCACGAAAGCGGCCAATGGGATCTCCACAAGAACCGGATCCTGCAACTCTGCCAATTTCCGGTAACTGTCCACAAACAAGGCAAGCCCCCGGCTGGTGTCATGAATGGCACGGACTCCCTCCTCGTAAACCGTCCCCGCAATCGCCGGGTTATCCAAATAGGCCTGGCTGATGCTGGCTATCGGTGTCGTAGCATTCATGATTTCATGGGTGAGCACACGAGTCAGACGTTGCCACGATTCCACTTCGTTGCGGGCAAGCAGCACGCCTATATCCTTACCTGTTTCGTTAAGGGCTTCCTGCAACGCCCGCTCTCCGAAGAACAGACCTTTTACAGGAAGACGGAACGTGAACTCTTCGTTGCGAATCGCCTCACGCATCAGATGCGCCCGGTCTCTCAGCAACACCTGATGACGATAGAACCATCCGAAGAAGACAACAACGACCACTAAAAAAGAGAGTATCAGAATCATAGTTTTTTCATTTTAGCATACAATGTCTGCCGGGTAATCCCCAACAGTTCGGCAGCCCGGCTGATGTTGCCGTGGCAACGCTCCACGACCTTATGCACATGTTCCGCCTCGACTTGTTCCAACGAAACCACTTTCCGGCCGGCATCAATCGCATCTTTCAAGACACGGATCAACTCCTGGTTGTCCCAAGGCTTGGTAACAAAGTCTGCCGCTCCCATCTTCAACCCGCGCACCGCCAATTTGATATCAGCGTATGCCGTCACCAGCACCACCGGAATGGCCGGATGTTTCTTATGGATTGCCCGAAGCCAAAGCAAGCCGTCTTGTCCGGAGTTTCCCCCTTGCGTGAAGTTCATGTCGAGCAAAATCACATCCACCTCCTCTTGTGCCAATACCGTAAGAAGCGTGTCGGGAGAAACAAGCGTCAATACTTTGTCAAACTCACCGGCCAAACAGATCCTGACTGCCGTAAGAATCGCCGGATTATCATCCACCACCAATATCGTCCTGTAATTTGCCATATCCGATTCGTTTAGATTACCTTCATTTATCGGGGATAAAGGTACGGAAAAAGGCTGTATGAATATCATACAAACAGGTGTATGATTTTCATACAAACTGCTCTAACCGCGCTTTCCATCCATTGCCGAATGCCGGCAACCTTATACATTTGCAACAACATTACTGTCCCGTAAAAGTGGATAAATAGTTCTTTGAAATAATTGAAATATAGTCTATTAGATACTACTTTTTAGGCGCGACGATTTGAAATCATACCTTTGAGGTCA
>NZ_QSDP01000138.1:0-13295 GCF_003463685.1 Parabacteroides sp. AM58-2XD | reverse complement strand
TTAAGATTCATAAGAGAATTACAGAGATGAATTTTGACCTAATCCATATACTATTATGGTTTATCCGGTCTATTTTTATTAAAAAAAATCAAAAAAAAGATCCCTGTGATTATTACGTTACATGGAGGAGATATACAAATCGAGCAGGGCAAAAACATTCAAGTATTTCTTACGAAACTCATCCTAAAAAAGGTCAATATGGCCATTACTTTAAACAATAAAATGGATGCTATTGTAAAACAATACACTCTACATACAAAAATAATACCCTGTTCAGTTGACACCAGTACATTTACTCCGTCACCAAACAAAAGCAATTCAAATATAAAAAAGATTATTTTCCCTAGTGATCGATCTAGGACAGTAAAGAATTACCCATTATTTGAAAATGTCATAAAAATTTTAAGGAATAAATATAATATACAATGTTCAACTACAGAAATAAAAAACATGTCAAGAACCGAAGTTGCAGCATTATATAATTCTTCCGACTTAATGATAATGACTTCTATTTCTGAAGGTTCACCACAAGTTATCAAAGAAGCTATGGCTTGTAACCTACCGATCATATCCACTAATGTGGGAGACGTATCAGTCCTATTAAAAGGAGTAAAAAACTCTGCAGTTTCCCCTAGCGCAAAAGCAGAGGAGCTAGCAGAATTAGCACAGCAGTCTTTGAATAATGAGATAAAAGGGATTGAAGGTAGAGAAAAAATCAAACAATTAAAATTGGATGATTATTCTATTGGAGAATCCCTATTTAATATATATCACCAACTCATTTCTCCAATAAAATAAAAAAGTTAAGACTAAATCAATTACGTCTTAATTTTTTACATAAATACTTAATATAAGAAAATATTTTCACACCTACAGAAAGCCCTCTACCTCCTCTAACAGATTTAATAAACACTAAATAATAAGGTATAGAACGCCCTGTCACCTTTATTTTATTTTCCCAATATGACAATTCATCATATGTCCTACACATTAACATATAAAAATAAAGTTTCCGTATTTTACATGCCAACATTTCAAATTCCCCACTCTCTATATAAGCATCAATAATGCTCTTCTAATATTTTTTTTTGGACCTCCATAGAATATTGTATAGAATTCTTTTTATATAAACTAGTTTCATTCGTAACAGAATCTTGGCGACTACGATCTCTATTAATTATTATTTCATTACAAAAAAACTGTTCCTTTGAACGTTTATATAAATCCAGAAAGGTCAACTCCTCATAAATCCTATATTTCTCATTAAAACGAGTATCATCCCACAAGGATCTTGATACGACATGAACAAAATCACCTGTTACTTTGCCTGTTATCCACATAGAATATGATAAAACAGCTTGTCCCCTCATTAATAATGGATTAGATTCATAATATGTTAATCTATCATCAACAGAGAATAAGTAATATGAAAAGCCTGCAAATTTAGTCATTACATCAATAATATTCTGTAAGGCTTCCTTGGCCAAACAATCATCACTATCACAAAAAAGGACATAAGAACCTGTTGCTATATCTAGTGCTTTATTCCGAGCACTGTTTGGTCCTCCATTTTCACTCTGTCGCACATATTTTAAACGTGAATCCCCCCTTGACATTTTCTCCAATAAAAGATCTGTTCCATCCGTTGAGCCATCGTCTACAATAATATGTTCCCAATCACAATAAGTCTGCATTCGCACACATTCCACACAACGTTCTATACAATCTACTCGATTATAAACTGGAGTAATAATACTAAATTTTATTGGTTTCATACATTCCACTATTTATTCAAAAGACAATGTTTAACAAAAGCTGCCCAACCACGAGGCTGACGTCCTATAGATTTGAATAATTTAGAATATCGTTTTTTACGATAAAGCTTATAAGATTCAAATATAGAAGTCATCGGCCACCACTCATTTCCATTCTTAATCATATAAGGCTTAAAGTTTTTATAAATAGAAAATATAGTAATCCAATTCAAATACTCGTAAATAGCATATCGCAAATACAAGAAATTACGTTCTATGATCTGCCGCTTAAAATTGCTACTCAATTTTTCCGGTACATCTTCTAAATAAACACCTAAAATGCCTTCCGTTTTCTTCAACTTACCTGTCCGTGCCAAACGAATCTGAAAATCAAAATCTGCAACTAAAAAGAACTGTTCGTCAAAATATCCTAACTTCTCATGAAGTTCTTTTCTCCACATAGGGAAACAACCTATTTGATGACTGGTAAAAAATGCAGAGGGATTTAAAAGGAAATCTTCATTTATAACTTTTTTGTTACTTATACATCCATATTGAAACATATAATAAAAATCACAATAAGTCAATAATATATCAGGATTTTCATCTAATGTTGCTGCTTGCAAAGACAAAGACTCCGGATAACGAATATCATCTACATTCCAAATACAAACGTACTTTCCTTTAGCTAAACGTATTCCCCGATTCCAAGTAACATACAATCCTTCCAATTCCGGAATAATGATATGGTGGACGAACGGAAGTTCTGAAATATTTTGCTGCATAATATCCAACTCTGCTTTAGTTGGAGCATTATGCAATAATAAAATTTCCACTTCCTCTGGATTATCAATTCGGCGTACCCAATCAAAATATCCTTGAAGATATTTTTCACATTTATACAAGGAGGTTAGAACTGTTATTTTCTTCATTCCGTTTTTTATCTATTATAAAATCAAACAACATCAAAACAAAAACATTACGCCCAACTTGATATAAGGTTTCAGAAGTCAAAGAGGTACCCAATACCAACAACATATATAGTAAAAGAGACAATGATAATTTATCTTTCCGATTTACAAAAAAGAACCAAGCCAATCCTATATAAAACACCAAATAAGCGACTGTTCCAACATATCCATATCTAGCCACAAAATTAGACCAAGCAATATCAGGCGTATCCAGTTGATATATTCCGCCGTTCTCATCTGGAAGTCCAATAACAAAATTAAAATTATTATATGTATATGGAGAATCATCTGTCATTAATCCCAAACCAAAAAACTCATACATGACATTTGTCTTGGAATACAAATAGCGTTCCATAAAATGTGCTATACGGAATGTAAATGTTGACTCCGAGTCCATTTCAAAGTTTTCAATTTCATCGCTATCCTCTATTTCCGCAAAATTTCCTTCCCGCAACATTTGCAAATCTGAAATTGTTCTAGAACCGACCTGAGCAAACAATATAAAACATAAAGGAATTGCGACCAACAATGCATAAGGCAAATAACGAATAAACCGTTTCAAATTCCCGACATTCAGCATATACCCAAAAGACAAGGTTAAAATAACCATTATGATCAAACTCCGGTGCATCGGCAGGAAACTGGTTATAATCAATACGATTCCGGCAAAAGTACTATACTTTTTCCCTAACGGCTGAACAAATAACGTATAAAAAATAAAGAAATAGAGCATTCTGGGAGAATTATAAAAACGATAAATTAAATCTCCCCCCGATTTATCTTCTTCCCCAGCCAATATAGCTTTCCCGGTAAAAGCCTGTATAGCAAATAAAAGACTTTGGAACAACACGATATACAACAATATCTTCAACAATCGATCCACTTCTTCTTTCTCTACGCGTCTCAACGGATAATAAGCCAACACAAAGAAATAATTACGAGAAGTTTTAAGTATATCTCCCCAGCCTATTCCATAAACAAATTTATTCACACCGATAATGACTAATATTGCGGCCAAATAAACTGCAATTAAATAAGTCATTCTGTTCAACGGTATATAATCATGATAAGCAAAACAGCCATAAACAAATAAGACAAAGATATATACCAATGCAAAATCGGTAGATTTTGAAAAGCCTAATCCAGTTTCAAACAGTTCATCCGGGATAATTTGAAATCCGTAAAAAGAAAAAAAGAAAAATATGAGCAAAGAATAAGTTCTTTGCCCACAAATATACAATGCTATTGCTAATAATAATAATGGTATAAACAACATAGCGAATTATACTTTCTTTCTTTTTCTTAATAGCTCAACACATACAATATAAAACATAGAAATAATAACCGATAAAATAGTCACCACCACCAATACGACCGAAGACTTAGGACTAACCGGTTCAGACAAAACATAAGCAGAATCTACAATTTTAGCTCTCGGTTTCACCAATGCTTGCGTTAAAGCATTCTCCTCACGCTTCTGCAACAAGAACAAGAACAACTCCTGCTTGATCATCTGCTGCCTTTTCATAGTGATAAATTCACGTTCCTGCTGTGGCATATTGGCAATACGGGAAAGGAAGTAATTTTCTTGCGACTGCAATTCAGTACGAGAACGGCTAAATCCAGATTTTATGCTACGTACCGTTTCCAACATATTCGAACGCATAGCATCTATCTGCTTATTCACCAAATCTATTGCAGGGTTTCCTGGTTTTGTTGTCATCATTAATTTGATACGCTCCAATAATGCCTCATTATATGTCTGTAGACCTTCCAACACAGTCCGGTCACTTAACCCTATATTCAACGGTACCAGAGAATAGCGGTTTTCATCCTTAGTCAAGAATTCTTCCACTAACTGAATTACTGTATATTGAGATTCAGCTTCAATCTGACGTTCCTTAAAATCCTGACTTTTCTCTAATATGATTTTAGCTTCTGTCTCAATATCCGTCAAATTATTCGTTTTCTTATATAATTCGATATCCCTTTCCACACTATCCAATTCCGCTTCCATCAAAGAAATCCTTTCTGTCAAGAACTCATCCATCAACTTAGTTTCATCATTTTTATCGATTTCACCATTTTTATTGTAAAAGTTGACTAGGGTATTCAAGATATCAAATCCTCTCTTCGGATTAACTTCTTCCATCATTAATGATATCACATTTGCTTTCTTAGAATATAAATCAACAGTCACTTGCTTCTGATATATTTCCGCACACAAATTATGACCCATATAGTTAATTTCCAAACTAGTATTTTTTTTAGGAATATAGTATTTAGTCGTATCAAAATAAAATGTCCCAAAATCTGTATTCAATTTCACCGGAAATTCTTTTGTTTCAACACTTCCTATCTTTTTCCAACCATTCTTGGCCTTAATCTTACACACCCCGTTTTTAGACAGATTCACGTCAAAATTAATTACTGCCCGCAAAGTATCGGCCAATGGATTGACTGTATACACAGATATAGGAGAATCCTTATAACAATCTTTGGTTCGAGGAAAATCAGACAACAGATATTGGACATTCAAACCCAAATTCTTACTTAAATCACGGAATATACTATAGGAACTCAGCAGAAAAAGTTCATCATTTACGGACACTCCTCCCATTGCAGAACTTCCACCAAAAGCAAAGCTCTGCATCATCTCAGATGCAGCCGCTGCAGAAGCTGAAGTTCCGGAAATACCTTTATCTTCTTTTATCAGGATATTTGCATTAACCTGCAATACAGGTGGCTTTATCTTCAAGTAGACAACTCCCAATATCCCCAATACAAAGATTGAAACTACAAAAACCGGCCAATACTTAATGTATCTTTTGTAGATTGCTTTAATATCAATAAACTCGTTATTTTCAACAGATTTCATATTATTCCTTATTTTTTCATTGCTATAATAGACATTACAACACTCATTATCACAGATAACGTACTTGCAAAGGTTGAAATTATGGATAAATTATATTGTTCAGACTGACTGTAACGGGAGGATTTTTTCTTTTTGTCATTCGGTTCTACATAAACCACATCATTCTGTTCCAGATAAAAATAAGGAGATTCCAACAAATTCGTCTTTGTCAGATCCAAATGAACCAATTTCTTTTCCCCATTTATATCCCTAACCAGCTTTACATTGGTACGGTCACCATAAATAGTCAAATCACCAGCCAACCCTAAAGCATCCAGTAATGATATACGATCTGAATAAACAGTAAAAGAACCTGGACGAAGCACTTCTCCAATTACTGTAACTTTAAAGTTTTCTATCCGAATATTAACTATAGGATTTTCTACCGATTCAGATATTCTATCTTCCAATATATCAACCAACTCTTTCACGGTTTTGTCTTTCACTTCTATTTTTCCCAATACCGGGAAATTAATATACCCTTCATTATCGACAGTGTATGGCGCATACATTTGAGATGAACTCAGTTGTTTTTTATCCGTTACTGAATTTGTTTGTGTCTGTAGCAAGTCTGTCACAGATACAGCATACAGGTTAAACGGAGCTACGGCAGCTATATCCAAAGCTGAAACTGTTATTACCAATTTATCTCCAGATTTCAACTTGGGATCATAATTCATTTTAGTACCTAATAACTCTTCTCCTGAAACATATTTTGCATCATCAAAATATGTAATATTCTTAGGAGCCGAACAAGCTCCAAACAAAAGCAAACCAAATAACAATACCTTCAAATTCATATATAAATTTTTCTTCAAATAAGTTGCAAATATACGACTTTTAGTTCAACCCCAGACCATATAAGTGTGTTCTTCTAGTCCGAGTTACATCTATAACGATGCATTTGTTAATATATTGCTGCATGATGAAGTAAAAATATAGGAGATTTTATCTCTCTTTCTTGAATTATCATGTACTTTTGTCCCAAAAGAAACAAATTATGCTTGAAGTAGGAAAATATAACACGCTAAAAATAGTAAAAGACCTGGATTTTGGGGTCTACCTGGACGGGGGTAATGGGAAAGAGATACTTCTGCCGGCCCGTTATGTTCCAAAGAACGTAAAACCGGGGGATGAAGTGGAAGTCTTTATTTATCATGATAATGAGGGCAGGCTGATCGCTACGACAGCACGACCGCTGGCTACTGTCGGCGAATTCAAATTCATGGAAGTCAAATCGGTTAATAACACGGGGGCTTTTCTGGAATGGGGGCTGATGAAGGATTTGCTCGTCCCTTTCAAAGAACAAAAGATGCCGATGCGCGAAGGCAGATGGTATCTGGTATATGTCCATCTCGATCATATCACCGGACGTATTGTGGCTTCTGCACGTATCGATAAGTATCTGGACAATGTAGTGCCCGAATATACATTCAATCAGGAAGTTAACTTACTAGTGGCGGATGATACAGATATCGGTTATAAAGTTATCATTAATAACCTGCATTGGGGATTGGTATATTATAATGAAGTCTTTCGTCGCCTGGAAAAAGGAGAAGAGATTAAAGGCTACATCAAAGAAGTCCGCGAAGATGAAAAAATAGACGTAAGCCTCGTTCCGCTGGGCTATCAGAAAATAGAAGGATTGGCCGGAACCATCCTCGAATCGTTAAAAAGTCAGGGAGGATTTATCGCTGTACACGACAAAAGTGACCCGGAAGTCATTCAATCACTTTTCCAATGCAGCAAGAAAAGCTTCAAACAAGCGATCGGTGCCCTTTACAAACAGCATCTTATCACGTTAGAAAACGGCGGCATAAGTTTAGCAAAAAAGCAGGATCAAACAGCCGAATAGCACGACATTTAACTAAATATCAAATATTTACGAGTGACGCTGCTTTATACATGCAGCGTCACTCGTTTTATTATTAACTTTTCCGGCACAAGTCATTTCTGATAAAGTCCGATACCTTCCCGAAAGAGCCTAATACTTTACAAGATGTTTCTTATTGAATACTAACTTGTTTTTTAAATTCAAACCTATATGTTTTTAATCTTTCGACCATGGGCAACTTCAAATTTGACCTAGGTCAACTATAAATTCGACCTGGGTCAACTACGTATTTTACCTGGGTCGAATGATTAAGAAGTTATAACTTTACATCTAATTATATACTAGTAAAGGGGTTTAGGTAAATAGTATGATCGCTAAAAAATAGAGGCAATGATACCAAACAAAAAGTGACGCCGTCCTAAATAGCCAGCGTCACCTTCTACATATTGATAATTAATAGCTTCGTACTTACAATTCTTTTTTGAAGCTATTTTTAGTCTAACTTTAATACAGCAAGGAATGCCTTCTGCGGAACTTCTACCGATCCGATCTGCTTCATTCGCTTCTTACCTTCTTTCTGTTTTTCCAGCAATTTACGTTTACGTGAAATATCACCACCATAACATTTGGCTGTTACATCCTTACGTACTGCCTTGATCGTCTCACGGGCAATGATCTTCGCTCCGATAGCTGCCTGGATGGCAATATCAAACTGCTGGCGAGGTATCAACTCCTTCAGTTTTTCACACATACGACGGCCGAATGCCACACTATTATCCACATGTGTCAATGTAGACAGGGCATCCACCGGCTCAGCGTTCAACAGGATATCCAGCTTCACCAGTTTACTCGGGCGGAAATCATGGATATGGTAATCAAAAGAGGCATATCCTTTAGAGATACTCTTCAGTTTGTCATAGAAGTCGATCACAATTTCCCCTAAAGGCATATCATAATGAATCTCCACACGATCGCCTGAAATATATTCCTGTTTCAGCAAAATACCACGCTTACCCAGACAAAGTGTCATGATCGGACCGATAAAAGTCGTGTTCGTTATGACAGAAGCACGAATATACGGCTCATCGATATGATCGATCAATGTCGGTTCCGGCAGTCCGCTAGGGTTATGAACTTCTATACAATTACCTTTTTTATCATATACTTTGTAGGATACGTTAGGTACTGTCGTGATCACATCCATATTGAATTCACGGTCCAGACGTTCCTGGACAATCTCCATATGCAACAATCCCAGGAATCCGCAACGGAAACCAAAACCCAGAGCGGCAGAACTTTCCGGCTGGAATGTCAGGGAGGCATCATTCAATTGCAGTTTCTCCAATGACGCACGCAGATTTTCAAAATCTTCGCTGTCGATCGGATACACACCGGCAAACACCATCGGCTTCACTTCCTCGAAACCGGCTATACCAGCCTTTGCCGAACGGGCTACATGAGTTATAGTATCGCCGACCTTTACTTCTTTTGATGTTTTAATACCGGAAATGATATAACCCACATCACCGGTTCTGATTTCACTGCGTGGTGACATTTCCAGCTTTAATACACCGACTTCGTCTGCGTCATATTCTTTTCCTGTAGCGATAAACTTGACATGGTCTCCTTTTCGGATCACACCGTTCACCACCTTGAAATAGGCAATAATGCCACGGAATGAATTAAATACGGAGTCAAAGATAAGACACTGAAGCGGTGCTTCCGGATCTCCTTTGGGAGCCGGCACTTTTTCAATGATCGTATCGAGGATCTGAAAAACACCTTCACCGGTCTTACCGCTTGCCCGGATAATATCCTCACGTGGACAGCCCAACAGTTCAACGATCTGATCTTCCACTTCATCCGGCATGGCACTGGGAAGGTCGATCTTATTCATGACCGGGATGATCTCCAGATCATTTTCGATCGCCATATACAGATTGGATATAGTCTGCGCCTGGATTCCCTGGGCGGCATCGATAATCAGCAAAGCCCCTTCACATGCAGCAATAGAGCGGGAAACTTCATACGAAAAGTCGACGTGTCCCGGCGTATCGATCAAATTCAGGATATATTCTTCACCTTTATAATTATATTTCATCTGAATGGCATGACTCTTGATCGTAATGCCTCGTTCGCGCTCCAGATCCATATCATCGAGGACCTGCGCTTGTAAGTCTTTGCCTTCGACTGTCTTGGTATATTCAAGCAAACGGTCAGCCAAAGTACTCTTACCATGGTCAATATGAGCAATAATACAGAAATTGCGGATATTCTTCATGTGCTAATTTATTTTAGGTGTGCAAAGATAGGAATTTTAGGTCAAAAACTATACTTTTGGCATACCATTTGTTGTTAATATTATATGACACTACAAGAAATAAATAAAGCTTACAACCGTATTATCGGTTCATTAGATAGCAAGGAGTTAAAGAATGCTTTTGATTCCATTCAGGCACTCATTTCCGGAAGCCGTGAAATATCGTTCCAGGACAAATTGAATGAGTTGCAGGATACATATAAATATATGTTGCGTTATCGCATCGAAGGAGCCAAAGATCCGATGCAGGAACAGATATATAATAAGATCCAGACCTCCTCATACGAGTTGGCCGACCGGATCAAGCATAAAGCAATGGCTGTTGAATCGCCTTTGGCCTTCTATAGCCGGCGCAGGAGTTTGCAGGTCCAGCCTAACGTGACTTTCGAGAATCTCCACCTCCAACTAAGCAAGCATTATGCGACAGGAAACAGGGCCGAATATGACGCCATGCTCATTGTTCTGTTCAATAAGATATGGGTATCCGATCCTTTCACGGTTGAAGATGCTGCTGTTATAAAGAATATTCTTTTCGATAACGAACTTCCGTTTACGGCAGGTTGTCAGATTGTTTCATCGCTGACGCTCGGTTTACAGGCTGCTTTCGACCCGGAAAAAATGATGTTATTGTTTGATGCGGCAAATCATAGGAATGAAGAGATCAAAGTACGTGCGCTGATCTCCATCCTGCTTACATTATATACTTATAGAAAAAGAACGGCTCTTTATCCGCAAATAATAGACAGGCTGGATGCTCTTTCAGAGGTTCCCGGCTTCACGAAAGCTATACGGACCATCACACTGCGTTTTATCTTGGCCCGTGAAACAGAAAAGATTACACGGAAACTACAGAATGAGATTATTCCCGAAATGATGAAACTGAGTCCTAAGATCAGCAATAAAATAAATCTGAAAGACATTACCCCGGAACAGCTTGGAGAGGAAATGAATCCGGAATGGGAAAATATATTTGCCGACAGTTCACTGGGTAAAAAGATGGAAGAATTCAGTGAACTGCAACAGGAAGGTGCCGATGTCATGCATTCCACCTTCGTTCATTTGAAAAGTTTCCCCTTCTTCCGCGAACTGAGCAACTGGCTTTTGCCGTTTACGACAGAACATTCATCGTTCGGGGATCGTTTTAACCAGAACAATGGTGAAAAACAGATGCTGGACTCCATGACGCTGGCAGCATTCATGTGCAATTCCGACAAATATTCATTATACTTCAGTATGATGCAGTTGCCTGAAGAAGCTAAAAAAATGATGATGAATCAGTTTGACAGCCAAGCTACTGAAATGATCCAACAGAATAAAGAAGAACTGATCAGTAAACGGGGCAAACTGGAAACGATTACAGGACAATATATACAAGACCTGTACCGCTTCTTTAAAATATATCCGGGACATTTGGATTTCAACGACATTTTCACATTGCCTCTTGACTTTCATAACCTCGCTATTTTGCGTCCTTATATCTCCGATGAAGAAAGTCTGAGTACGATTGCAGAATACTACCTGCGAAAAAACTATTTCAGTGATGCTCTGACCATCTTTAACCAATTAGCAGAGACGAATCAGGAGAGTGATATACTTTTCCAGAAAATAGGCTACTGTAAGCAGATGAATGATGATTTACAGGGAGCTCTCGACGCTTATTTGAGGGCAGATCTTTTAAATCCGCAAAGCAAATGGGTGATCCGTCGGATTGCCGGTTGCTACCGTTCGCTGAAAGAACCGGAAGAAGCATTAAAGTACTATCGCCGGTACGAGAAGCTAAACCCTGATAATTTATCTATTACAATCAGTATCGGACATTGTTACCTGGAACTCAAAAACTACAGTGAAGCATTGAAATGTTTCTTCAAGGTTGATTATATGGATAGCAATAGCAAGGCATGGCGTCCTATAGCCTGGTGTTCGTTCCTAACCGGTAAATATGACCAGGCACGCAATTATTACAAAAAGATATTGGCTGATCAGCCCAATACGCAGGACCTGCTAAATGCCGGCCATACGGAATGGGCTCTGCAAAATATAAAAGGGGCTATAGAATTCTACAGGCAGGCTATAGAAAAAGAAGACGGGAATTTCTATAAGTTCCAGGAAGAATTCAATCAGGACATCCCGGATTTAATCGTGGCCGGTATAGAAGATTCAGAAATATCCCTGATGATGGATCAGTTGAGGTATGTGCTAAATGATTCTTTATAAAATAAACTATAAACAACATACAGATAATACAGATCAGGCAGATTTACATGGATTCTTTACCATGTAAATCTGCCTGATCTGTATTATTCATGTGCCATAAGCAAATGATGCAACCACCTACCCTGTTATACAGGTTCAACTGGTATACAAATATCCACAATAAACTTTTTTTCCGGATGTTCGTCATGGTTATTCTGATAAATCTCATAATGATGTCCATAACCACACTTACAGCCATTTTCTTCCAATAAATCGAACATTGCCATCCAGGCAGCCGGAAACTCAGACATAGATAATTCAAAACGTCCAACCGCATACAACCCGCCGGAGAGCCTATAACTTCCAATAAATCCTTCCGGCTTCATTTCTTCCGGAACAAACATGGCCGCATCGGCTGTTAATTTATCAACCGGGGTAACACGAGGATCATCATGATAGACGGACAATAACCTCATATCCGGTTGTGAAACAAACCCTCTGGCAATGCCCACTTCATAAGATTGGCAAAAGCCTCCTGCATCTGGTCCAATGCTCCCTGATGACGACAATAAATAATAGCCCTCTCAGGCATTTGCTTAATTTCAAAAGTGCAATTCATATCCATACCATTTACTTTGATTGTTTTATCACGACAAAAATAGCGTGAATAAAGCGAGGTATGTTGCTCGTTTATGCTCTTGAATTGACATTTCTTGCTATCCGGATATCCGTTCTTGCGACGATACTCTTCGGCAGAAATACCAAAATGACGTTTGAAACTACGACAAAAAGAAGAGGCGGAAGAAAACCCCCAATCATAAGCCACATCCTTGATCGCAGCAGGATCACTCAGCAAAACATTGGCGGCCCGCTCCAATCTTCTCCGAAGAATATACTTTCCTACAGGTTCACCCATGGAGGCAGTAAATATCCGATGAAAATGATAAGTAGAAATATCAACTAACGACGATAACTCATCTATCGATACTTGCCTGTTCAGATTTGAATTAATATAATCAATAACCCGGTTGATTTGTTTTGTATGATCTTGTAATGTTGTATTCGCCACGTTATATGTGTATTTGAATGAGGTACAAATATAGGAATTGGTATTCATATATAAAAAGGAGCTCTTCATAAAGAGAAAAAGGAACCAACCTTACGATTGATTCCTTTCATTTGTTTGGAGTCTGTGACTCTAAAACGGCGGCTATCTACTCTCCCACTTTTACGCAGTACCATCGACGTGGTTGGGCTTAACTTCTCTGTTCGGAATGGGAAGAGGTGGATCCCCAACGCTATAACC
>NZ_QSDP01000137.1:0-13575 GCF_003463685.1 Parabacteroides sp. AM58-2XD | reverse complement strand
CAGCATTTGCCGTCGGGTTCGTGCTGTTTTTCCTGAACTGGTGGTTGCTGCCCCTGCGCTGCCGCTTGAAGCGGTGACGGGACTGTATGTCCTTACCATTGGAACGGGCTATGTCTGCCTGTTGATGGGTGGTCTGTGGATGAGCCGCCTGTTGAAACACAATTTGATGGAGGATGTTTTCAACAACGAGAACGAGAGTTTCATGCAGGAAACGAGGCTTATCGAAAGCGAGTATTCGGTCAATCTGCCGACACGTTTCTATTACAGGAAACGCTGGAACAACGGTTGGATCAATGTAGTTAATCCCTTCCGTGCGTCCATCGTGTTGGGTACGCCGGGCAGCGGCAAGTCCTATGCCGTGGTAAACAATTTTATCAAGCAACAGATTGAAAAGGGCTTTAGTCAATACATCTACGATTTCAAGTATCCCGACCTATCTACTATTGCCTACAACCATTTGCTGAACCACCCGGACGGCTACAAGGTAAAGCCGAAGTTCTATGTGATCAACTTCGACGACCCGCGACGCTCTCATCGGTGCAATCCCATTCACCCGGATTTTATGGAAGATATTACGGATGCCTATGAGAGTGCCTACACAATAATGCTCAACCTCAATAAAACGTGGGTGCAAAAGCAGGGCGACTTCTTCGTGGAGTCACCTATCATTCTGTTTGCCAGTATTATCTGGTATCTCAAAATCTATCAGAACGGGAAGTTTTGCACGTTTCCCCATGCTATCGAGTTTCTGAACCGCCGTTACGAGGATATATTTCCGATACTGACCTCTTATCCGGAGCTGGAGAACTACCTTTCGCCGTTCATGGATGCGTGGCTTGGAGGGGCTGCGGAGCAGCTCATGGGTCAGATAGCGTCGGCAAAAATCCCGCTTTCGAGGATGATTTCACCGCAGCTCTACTGGGTGATGTCAGACAGCGAGTTTACGCTGGACATCAACAATCCCGAAGAGCCGAAAATCCTCTGCGTGGGTAACAATCCCGACCGTCAGAATATCTACGGTGCGGCACTCGGTCTGTATAATTCCCGTATCGTGAAGCTCATCAACAAGAAGGGGATGCTGAAGTCATCGGTCATCATCGACGAGTTGCCCACAATATACTTCAAAGGGTTGGACAATCTTATAGCTACCGCCCGAAGCAACAAGGTTGCCGTGTGTCTGGGCTTTCAGGATTTCAGCCAGTTAGTGCGTGACTACGGGGACAAAGAGGCGAAAGTGGTGATGAACACTGTCGGCAATATTTTCTCCGGTCAGGTGGTGGGGGAAACAGCCAAGACGCTCTCCGAGCGGTTCGGTAAGGTGTTGCAGAAACGGCAGTCCATCTCCATCAACCGGCAGGATGTTTCCACCTCCATCAACACGCAGATGGACGCGCTCATTCCACCGAGTAAGATTTCCGGGCTTACGCAGGGAATGTTTGTCGGTTCTGTATCCGACAACTTCAACGAGCGTATCGAGCAGAAGATTTTTCATTGCGAGATTGTGGTGGATGCCGAAAAGGTGAAACGGGAAGAAAGTGCCTACAAGAAAATTCCCGTCATTACAAACTTCACGGACGAGGACGGCAACGACCGCATGAAGGAAACGGTGCAGGCGAACTACCGGCGCATCAAGGAAGAGGTGAAGCAGATTGTGCAGGAGGAACTGGAGCGTATCAAAAACGATCCGGTGCTGTGTAAACTGCTACCAGATAATGAGACTGTCTAACAAGTCCCCAAAATTGAAAATTATCCCTATCGAAGTTTGAAGTGACCCCCAAAAGTTGGATACAATTTTTTTGGGGGGCACTTCAGTTCTGACGGGTAAAATCGTAAAATTCGGACTTGTTAGACAAATACTTACGCGGTTTCAACCTCAGGTACTGAATCTATCGAATTGACAAATTTAACCAATTGCGGATCTGAATCTTTTTGTATGAGGTTTCGGAGACTCTTTTTCAATTCATAAGCATCATCCCCTGCTGTATTTATTAAATCCATATAAAAATCTTTGTTTTGCAGAATCAATGAACGGCATGCCCCATCGGAAATTACAGGTTTCACTATTTTATCAATAACGTCTCCAGCTTGACTTTTCAAATTACCATGCGATCTAAGCCATGTTTCGAAAAATTGAAACTTTATTGCATTGATAGTCTTTTTACCGATGCAGAAATCATTTCTTATATCGGTAACTGTCGATTTAATTTTTCGTTTATCCAATCTTTCAACTATATTCTTGAAACAATTAGGGAAAGGATTCAAACTTTGAGTTCCAGAAGCAATATCCATCAGAATCTTTTTGCCAAATTCAGTCAAGTTATCTGGCAAGGATTTGATTTTAGCCAGTAAATGTTTTATTGCGACAAACCAATAATATGATGTATGTGCTGTTCTTTGGGCGTATAATGTATCAACACTTATTTCAGACAACGCTTCGAACGCTATTTTATTGATATGATCGGTCAGGACATTGCTTATTTTAGTGGTCAAATCGTAAAAAGATGCGTCAGGAATTACATCTTTAATATTGTTCTTAGTGATATACTTATCCAAATCGGTATTCCACTCTGCTAAATGCTCGATAAATACCTCATCCGTTACACCTATTCTGTTCTTAATATCTTCAAATTGGGGCAATATGTCTGAGAGCAATAATTTATAGCCAAGTTTATGATTTACCATGTATTGTAGTGTTTCATTTAATAGCGGTATATTCCATCCCACACTATTTACTAATAAGTCTCCATGATCCACATAATAGTCCATGAGTTCTGCAACATATTTTATATCTCCACCCTCTATTAAGGAAACGGAATGACCATGTGCCAATTGCATGGCGACTAAATCGTAATATCCAGACTCTTTAATGTTTCGGCCATCAGTTTCTAATTCAGAATGCAACTGATTTATGTAGGTTGAATCTAACGTTACAGGTAAAGGTCTTTCTTCGTCAGATGCCAATAAACGATAGGTTGTAAATATAGCCCCTATATTATCTTTATTTACATTCTGTTCATCAATGCAATTCGTGATCGCTTGCAAAAGCGTTGGAAACGTATAGGTAGAATTATCTTTTAACGTTTTTACAATATCTGCATGGTCGAAATTATCGGGTAGTAAGTTTGCCAAATAATTATCGAGCGCCTCCGAATTTGTTGCTACTTGATAATATTTATATGCTTTAGTTGTCGCGTTATCCCGATAGGCAGCATCTGTTGCATTTGCAGCTTGAATATAATCGATAAATGTATTTGGCTTGACTGTTTTTGCTTCAATCAATGACGTAAAATCGCACGCCAACTTATTTTGCGCAATAAACCTGTCTATTGCATCTAACGTTTTGAAATAGTCGCCGCCATTGAAGTCATTGAACCGAACTATCTTCTTATATAATTGAGCAATCACATGGTTTTGGCTTTCCGTGTCTAAATGCAACAGCAGTTCTTGGTATTCGACAGGGAACACCTGCTTCTCTATGGATTCTTTTAATTTCAATTGTGCTATTCTTTGCCATACACGCAGAATAACATCGCTCTTTCGAGTTAATTTATGCAAACAATGTATAATCTTATCGATAAGCGCATTGTCCATACATTGTATAACTTCTTCTAATACAGTGTCAAATTGTTTATTAGTCTCTGCATATTGATTTATGTCGTGGTCTTCTTCTCCGTTGATGCAGCCTTCAATATATTTTTTCAATGGAATTTGTCGAGTATCTTCAACATCGACACCATATACCAAAGCTGCAATTTCGCGTTGTGTTTGCAGATCATTGTTAATTATTGTTTGAATGCCATTCAGATAGTCGCCGGACAATATTTGTTCTACTGGATTTGCCAGAATATCCGTCTTCTTCAAACAGAACAATGCTATGTTTATCATCAAAATTTCGTTACACCACTCTTGTTTAAGAGCGACCATCTCATTGATATATGATATAATTTCCCTAACATTGGCATTAGGATTTACCAATCTGAATATCCGATTTATAGTTTCTTTCGCTTCATTTTCTGTTTCTCCAAATGCTTCAACAAACAGTTTGTTGAATATACTTCGATAGTCGGTAATAACAGGAGGAGCAACACGATAAACAATAGGGAAAGTTTTATTGATAAAATACTTGGTCAGTTGTTTCGTTTGTTCGTCGGTCTCATCTCCGAATGCACAAGCTAAATGTGTTTCATCGAAAGGAATAACAGCCCAAACATTTTCAAAACCGCTATCGGCGAAGAACGTATGGATAGAAGACCATAATTCTTTTACTTTTTCAGCGGGGAGACGATCCATGTTGTCAAAAACAAGGACTAATTTACGTTGTCCTTTTTCCTTGATAAAATCAGAAATGTCTTGCATCCATGTTTTGAACTCGTAAACCGTTGGTTCGTCTTCGCTCAAAGTCTCATAGCAAACGTCCTTTTCGACTTTATCTTGATAAATAGCTAACATATAACTCCATCCATATTTATGATCTTTGCTATATGCCCATTTCCAAACGCACAATGCAATAAGAACTGGCAGTGCAGCTATGATAATAGACAATAAAGAAAACCACCATGTTGTGGGTGTAGGTTTTACTGCATACGCAATAAATGTAAATATCGGAGTTAAAACTGCAACCAAAAATGCCGCAACCATACCATTACTGATAAGGGGATATTTTTCGGTTACGGTCTCCGTTTTACGGGCTAATAAATATTTCAGCTTTTCAGACCATGATACGGTTTTCGTACCTCCACCTTTGACTTTTATTGTTGCATTTCCAGATAGGATACCATCATCAATAAGTTTGCTTGTAAGCAATTCCAATATAGAGCGGCGTTGCAAGTCCTCTTGATGTCCCCATGCGTCATACTCAAAAAAGTAATAGTCGTCTGATAATTCACGTTCCAACATTTTAACCACGTTGGATTTTCCAGATCCCCAAATACCTTCGATGCCGATAATTCGAGGTAAAGTACATTCCTCATCCAATGAATCATTCTGACAAAAATGGCGAGCAATAGTTTTTGCCAACCTTTCTTGCGAACCTCCATCGAATTTGTCAATACCACACGGTTTATTTTGGATAAACCGCGGATATTGCTGTTTGGATTGTAGTTTTGTTTCCATATACGTAATTTATTGATTATACGAACTCCAAATAATTCTCCCGATTTACCACATGAAACTCGGCATAGGGATAGGCTTCTTGGAAGGCTTTCGGTGCGGCCGGCATTTTATTTCCCCACTTGAACTCCAAGGCGGTAAGACTGTCGGCACTCTCCTCAATCAGGTCGATTTCCTGTTTGTCGTAGGTGCGCCAGAAATAGAACTCCCTGTGCAGTCCCTCATTGAAGTTCGCTTTGCGCCGCTCTCCGATGATGTAGTTCTCCCACAGCGCACCGACATCCTGCCGAATGGCCAGCGGTGAGAAAGCCCCGATAATGGCATTGCGAATGCCGTTGTCGTAGAAGTACCACTTGCCAGCTTTTGTAACCTCCTTGCGTAGGTTACGCGAATAAGCCCCCAGACGATAGATAACGAAGACCTTTTCCAATAGGTCGAGGTATTTTTCAACGGTCGTCTTGCTCATGCCGAGTTGTTTACCTAACTCTTCGTAAGAAACTTCGCTGCCCAACTGAAAAGCTATCAATCGCAGTAGATCGCGCATCTTGCTCGAATTTTTTAAGCCGTCAATTGCTAAGATATCTTTAAGCAGGTATGCACCGACAATATCACGTAGGTAGTCTGTTTTACGTTCATAGTTCTCCATCATTACTACTTCGGGATAGGAACCGTAAATCAAGCGCGCTTCGAGGTTCTGGCGGGTTTCAAGTGCCGTTTCCGTCTGTGCGATTTCCCGTTGCGAGAATGGTGTAAGGAGAAATTGCGTACTGCGGCCGACCAACGGTTCACCAGTCTTATTCAGCAAATCGAATGACGAAGAACCACTTGCCAAGACACTTATTCCCGGTATTTCATCAACTATCAACTTCAGAATACTACCGATTTGTGGTATGTTCTGTGCCTCATCAATAGCCAGCAAATCAATACCATCCAATAAATGCCGATAATTGGCTATTGAGCGATTCTCCAATAGTGCTAATGTGTCGTAGTCTTCGCCGTTGAGCATCATCGTCCTACCTGAATAGTTGTCCACAATTTTACGCATCATTACCGTTTTACCAACACGGCGAGCACCAAAAATCAGTACTGCTTTATTGGGCGCGATTCGTGCTGTAATCTTCTCTTGAAGTATTCTATTTACTGTTTCCATACCTTATAAAATATAATGCAAAGATAATCATATTTTTTTAATTGGCGAATTTTACAAAAAAAACGGGCTATTAAATGGCGATTTTTACAACCACAATCTTATGGAAGTTGTTTCATTGTTTTTAGTAATGATATATGTTCATACTATGATGACTCAATAATTTACCAGACATACGTTTCTGAAATTTGTCCTTATAGGAATGAAAAACTCACATATATTGTGCTAATTAATATATAATTAAATGAAAATAAAAAGACAGGATACGAGTATTCCTGTCTTCTCATATGTAATGGATATTTTTTTATTTTCTCATCCGCTCCAACTCCTCATCACGCAACATTCTCTCGTTCAGTTTTTCCTGCATCCTGTCAATGAAATAGGTGCGGCTTTCGTTCTTCCGGCGTTTGATATCAGTGTAGAAGCGGTAGCAGTCTTTAGAATCAACCCCGAATATCTTATAGAGAAGTGGGGCGAGCTGTTTGAGCGGCATATTGCCGTTGTTGATGCAGCCCATCACGTCTATGCCGTAGATAAGTTCCACGAGGTCGATGGCATTGCCCGTCCATTGAAGAAGGCTGGCGGTGGTTTCTGTTGCGTTGTTGGCGGATATTAGTGGTGGCACTTGGGGCGTGGCAAGGAATTTCTGCATCTTTCTTACGAAAGACAGAGCCTTGCTGACGTAGGCGGCAATCTCTCTTTTTTCTTCTGACAGATTACGTACGGGATGGTGCTGCAACTCGATTTCGATGTAGGCAAGCGCGATGACGGTAAGGTTCATGTCCATGCCGCCGTTGCACAGTTCGATCACTTGGGTGGCGAAAGCCGTGTATGCCGTTTCCATATTGCAGTCGCCGGCTTCGTTTATCAGGCGGAAAAAGTCGGTTTCCGCCAGCAAGAAATAATTCATGGTTCTGTCAATTTTGAAAATTACACTTTGTTTTCTGCGTGCGCACATGAATATAATTGGCAAAAAACGCGGCAGAAAATAAAAAATCCAACACTCAATTTTACAAAGTGCTGGATTTCAGAGGTATAAAATTCAGTATTTTTTCACAAGGACAAATTATCTCCGACTTAAATTGTTTGTAATCGGAACATTTATTCTATTCCTGAAAATAGAAATGTATGCTTGCCGCACATTTTGGCTATCTTGCTTTTTTATCAAGGATATAGATAATGCGACATACACCGTTGGGATAGCTTTTCAAAGAGGAAAGCGTCCAGTGTTGCTCTGGCAGAGCCGACTTAAAAAAATGTCGTCCGCTTCCGGATATGAAAGGAACGGTGTATAGTATGATTTCATCCACAGCGTGCATCCGCAGCAGTCCGTTTATATAGTCTGCCGTGTCCGGTGTGGCTTCCGCGAGGTAACGGATGTTTGTGCAGTCTTTTCTCCATTCGTGCAGCATTGAAATGGAATAGTCCGGTGTCACACGGTAAAAGGCTTTCTTCCTGATTTCATCAAGACCGCAACGGTCAAGGCACAAATCCTGATGTGCTTTATCATATAACTCTGAAGAAAGACATCCGTCCATCGTCAGTACGGCGAGAATCTGAACTTTACCCATAATCGTTTCCTTTCGTTAGGCAAGGGTAAAAAAGTAGCGTGCAATTCACACTACCTTCAAGCGATGGCTCTGGTAAAGCCTTTACGGAGAGTACGTGAATGCACGCTATGCGTAAGCATAGCATAAGCATCACGCAATCGTCTCCGTAGTTCCAATTTACCAGATTTTCGCTTGAAACGCCTTGCGGTCTTATCCTATATGTTGGCGGCGAAAAGCTCCTGCCAATCGCCGTTTTTCTCAAATGTTATGCAAAGATAGCCAAATTCAGTGAATTACGGGCTATGATTGCTTGAATTTATATTTAAGTCCATACTCTTCAAGTTTGCTGTATAGTGTTGTCCTGCCTATGCCGAGCAGTTCTGCGGCGACACTCCGGTTGCCGTTTGCCTGTTTCAACGCACGCAATATCCGCTCCTTATCCTCCGCGTCATTGCGCAAGGCGAAGCTGACAGTAGAGGTCGGTTTCGTCACGGCAAGTTCCAGATGCTCTTTCATGACAACACCTTCCTGCGCCTGCAATACAGCACCCATAACTTTCTGCCGAAGTTCCCGCACGTTGCCCGGCCATGCGTGTGTCAGCAACGCTTTACGTGCTTCGGAACTGAACCCGCTCACGCTACACTCCAGCTCTCTGTTTGCCATATCACGGAAGAACTCTGCCAGCGGCATAATGTCTTCTTGACAGTCACGCAACGGAGGAACGGTTATCCCGAAGTCGTGCAGGCGGTACAGAAGATCCTGCCGAAAACGCTTTTCATTCACCGATACCTCCAAATCTTCATTGGTAGCAGCGATGATGCGGACATTGAAATTCCGGTCTGCCTTGTCTCCGACCGGGCGATACCGCCTCTCCTGTATGGCACGGAGCAACATCTGTTGGGTTTCCAACGCGAGGTTCCTACCTCGTCCAGAAACAACGTGCCGCCTTCCGCCTCATGGAAATATCCTTTCTTGGCATTGTCCGCACCTGTAAATGCACCTTTGACGTGTCCGAAGAAAGCCGACGGTGCAAGCTCTTTGGAGAGTGAACCGCAGTCCACCGCCACAAATGGCTTGCCTGCACGTTTGCTCTTGTCATGCAACAGGTGGGCAATATGCTCCTTGCCCGTGCCGTTCTCACCAAATATCATCACGCTCATATCGGTGGCGGCTACCAGCCTTATGCGGTGCATGATTTTCTGAAAGGCGGAACCTTCACGGGCGAATATAGGCATACGGCGTTGTCCTGCCTGACGTTCTTTCAGTATGGAACGGATCAGGGGGACAAGTTTATCCTCCACAAGCTGTTTGGGAATATAGTCTATCGAGCCGAGTTTCATGCTTTCCACGGCGGTATTAACTTCGGCGTAGTCGGTCATAATGATGAAGGGCTGCATCTTTCCCTCCTTTCGCATCCAGCACAAAAGGTCTATGCCACTGCCGTCAGGCAGACGCAGGTCGGCAACCACGATATCATTATCTGTTGCCTGTTGCAGATGTTTCTTCGCGGTTGAGAGGTGGTAAGCCTTCATATTGCGGTAGCCCTCCCGTGACAGCATATTGCAGACATATTCGCAATACACGATGTTGTCTTCCACCACAATTATTTTTGTCTTATTCATCTTCGTATTTTCTCCTTTCCTCTTCTGCCAACCGTATTATTTCCACTCCCTTATCCAGCACGGCAGTCACGGCATGGCTTAACGCTTCACCATCCGGGAGAGCATCGCCACGAAGCAATCCGTAAAGTACATTCAGCGGTTGGTCGGCACGGAGCACCTCCCACGAACTGCGCAGGTGGTGGATCAGGGAATCCAGCTTTTGCAGGTCTTTTTCTTTTGCTGCATCCCGTACCGCCTGCATTTCCTTTTCTGTTTCAGTTATCAACTTTTCCAGCATGACGGCTTCATTGCCATAGGACAATAAGGCGGAAAAGTCCGGTTTCCCGTCCGGTGTCGCTTTTATGGCACACCTGTCGGAAACCTCCATCAGTTCCGATATGGAGAACGGTTTGAACAGGCATCCGGCAAAGCCTTTTGCCAATAGTTCCCCTTTGTTACAACTGCCCGAAGCGGTTGCCACAACCACCGGGATTGTTGGTGAATTGCCCACGTTGGACGAACGCAACAGTTCCAGCAATTCGAAACCGTTTATATCGGGCATATTCAAGTCTGTCAGCAACAGGCTGTATTCTTTCTGGCGTATCATTTCCATCAGTGCCGCAGCATCGGTGCAAGTGTCGCAGTGTATTCCTTCTTGGGAATACATCTCTTTCAGCATCAGAAGTAATACCTCATCATTGTCAATGGCGACAACATCATGGAATTTATTGTTATGATAAACAGGTGTATTGCTTGTATATCCAAGCTGTTCTTCAGCTTCCTGCATAGAAATTTCAACTGTGAAACGACTGCCTTTCCCTTTCTTGCTGTCTAAACGGATTGTTCCGCCAAGCATCGACACAATATTACGCATTATGGCAAGCCCAAGCCCGAAACCCTCCTTTGCGGCGGCATTTGATAGACGTTCAAACGCACCGAACGCTTGTTTCTGTTCCTCTTCTGTCATGCCTGTACCTGTATCTTCAACGACCAGTGTCAGAACTCCATTATCATATTCAGTAATCAAAGAAACACCGCCTTCTTCTGTGAACTTGACAGCGTTTGACAGCAGGTTATTCCCGATTTGTATTATTCGCTCTTTGTCGGTCAATACAATGGCATCGTGTCCAGTCTTCACGGACAAGGACAGCCCTTTGTTCACGGCAACAGGCATGAACTCCGTTTCAAGTGTGTGCGTGATTGCTGAAATCCGGCAGGGTGACAGACGGGGCTGTTCCTTGCCGTTGTCCAGGCGGAAGAAGTCAAGCAAAGTGTTAAGCATATCCCGCATACGGTCGGAGGATTGCAGTATGTTTTGGATATACTGCCCGGACTTATCCTCACACTGTTCTTTCCGTATCAGTCCGGCATAGCCTGTTATTGCTGTCAGCGGTGTGCGCAGTTCATGGGTGATAGTATGTACCGCCTTCTTCCTTGACGTTATCAGTGCCTCGTTCCGTTGTACGGATTGTTCCAGTTGCCTTATCAAATCAGTTGTCTTGTGCTTGTATTGTTTAATGCTTTTTGCATCACGATGTATGATGATGTAGGAAATTAACAACAATAGAAGAACGAATCCCATTAAACCGCCTACTTGCATAAATGACTTTTCACGCATGGCAACTATTTCGTTTTCCCGGCTTTGCAGTTCGGTTTGTACCTTTTCTTCTATTTGGCAAATCAATTCTTGCAGTTGTCTGTTAAGTTCTGCATTACGAGCTGCAAGGCTGTCGGCTTGTTCCGACAATTGGCGATCCTGCACTTTCTGTTCGCTGATTACGTTTCTATTGACCGAATGAAGGATAGTGGTTGATACTGCTGGAGTTACTTCCTTTTTTTTGCCGAATATGCCTAAGAAACCTTTTCGTTTTGGCTTTTTGGACTGTTCCTGCACACTTTTCTGTACAATAACCGGAATTTGATTGGCTATCTTCTTGTTAATAGATTGTTGTTCATCCATTAACCGGACTATCTGGAACATCTGTCGTTCCTTATCCTCTAAAAGACTGCGCACACTATCGATGCGCTCTGCTGGATAGGTGGCCTTGAAACGGCAGAGCATACTGTCCATTGCCATACGCCGTGCATGGTAATGCTCGATATCTTTATCGTTCCATTCCAGTATTGTTTCACCCAATAGAGAAAATTTTATCATTTGAATATTGATATTGTTTATTTCTTTTCGGAGCTCGTCTATTTTTTTATTGCCAAGTTCTAATGCTTCTATCTCCTGCCATTCATAGAGGCTATTATATGCCATACATCCGATAAGAATGGAGATAAGTATATATCCCAACCGTATTGCCTTATAGAAATTTCCTGACCGCTCCATTATTTTAATGACATTGATTTTTGGAACATGAATAAAAGTTTATCTTTTTCGTTCATGCGGATATTATCAGAATAACCGTCTTTTGTTATTTGATACCCACATGGCTTAACCATAAAAATGCCTAAGCCCTTAGTGTACGAACTTACTTCTGAGGCATAGTCTTTACTTGTATTTAATGGAACTTTCCCTTTAATATGACACCACTCATTATTACAACTGATGTCTTCAATCTCAGACATCAGTTTTTGCAAATCTGTAATAGCTTTGGAACTCGCTACTTGGGGTATCTGCAACTCAAAACAGAGCATCGGTTCGAGAATGTCCACACCTGACTGTTGCAAAGCCAGCCTGAAGACATAAGGGGTCAGCTGTCTGAAATCAGCAGGTGTACTTACCGGGCTATAATACTCGGCTTGAGTAAAAGTTACTTTCAGATCTGTCACTTCCCATCCATGTAAACCAGATTGGCAAGACATACGAATCCCTTCAAAAACGGCATTTTGAAAAGAATGGTTCAGATAACCATAGGAGATGTCACTTTCGATTTGCAACCCTGCCCCTAACGGTAAGGGTTCAAGAGTCAGCCCTATTGTGGCCCAGTAAGGGTTGGGTGGTACTTCGATCTGAATAATCTTATTGACCTTTTTTATAGGTCGTTCTTTGTAGATAGTCTTGATCTCATCAAAATGGACCTTTACGGAAAATCGTTCTTCCAGCAATGTCTGTATGATTTCCTTTTGGGTCAAACCATATAACGAGATTTCCAATTCATCACTATATGAGTTTATGGAAAAGGACAAAGACGGGTCTTCAATCCACAATGTATTCAGAGCGGATATCACCTTGCTTCTCTCTTCGGGCTTATTTGGCCGGACGGAGGATTTGAGAGCGGGATGCTGATGAGATAATCCTTGAATCAAACAAGGTTTAGCACCTAAATAATCTCCGATTCGAAAATCTTCTATATCTTCTACAATCGCGATATCATTGGCACCCACTTCATCAACATTTATCTCTCTGCCTGATAAATAGTCTTTAGATTTTTAATCTTGATGAATTTTTCCGAATCGTTGATTCTTACAACGTCTCGAAGTCTCAGACTTCCGTCAATTATTTTAAGAAAACTTCTTTTATGCCCTTTGGGGTCATGCTCTATCTTATAGAGATAAGCTGAAAGTCTGTTTGAGACTGATGCCGGAGGAAGTATAAAAGAAGAAATGGCGTCCAACAACTCATTGATACCGATATTGAACATTGCTGATCCATGTAGCACCGGATAGACTTTGGCTTTTGCCACAAGAGCGATTATCGTATTCCAATAATCAGCCGGTGAAATTTCGCTATCCGCCAAATATCGTTCTAATATATCGTCGTCATGGTTGCATACAAATTCTTTGTATTCTTCCTTTATATATGTTTGGGAGCAAACCGGATAAACCGATCCATCGACAACAGTTTGCATAAACAGGACATCTTGCGACAGATTTGTTTTTATATCCATATACAAACGCTCCAAATTCACACCGGCACGGTCAATCTTATTGATAAATATAATTGTCGGGATTTGCAGCTTTTGTAAAGTACTGAACAGCAACTTTGTCTGCGCTTGTATGCCTTCCTTTGCGGATAAGATGAGGACTGCTCCATCAAGCATTTTGAATGTCCGCTCCACTTCCGCAATAAAATCCATGTGTCCCGGAGTGTCAATGATATTGCATTTCACTCCATTCCAGATAATAGATGTCGTAGAAGCCCGGACAGTAATTCCTCTACGTTTCTCTATATCCATAGAGTCCGTTATGGTGTCACCATTATCCACACGGCCGCACTTTTCCG
>NZ_QSDP01000136.1:0-13678 GCF_003463685.1 Parabacteroides sp. AM58-2XD | reverse complement strand
CTTGTTGTGTGGTAACTTTAAAGTAATTCTTTCTTTGATATTTCCAATGGCTTTTTTCGTTTTAAGGGTATTTTTTCTTAAATTGATGACATTGAGTTTCAACTGACGGATAGATAAACATTCCGGTTTTACCGGATTCCTCTGTGGGTTTCAACCCCTTTCCGGATATTATATTATGAAAGGGGATAAATCCCACAGAAGAAGAGGCTTTGCCTCCTGTATTTAAAACCGTTGGTTGAAACCAACGGCAAAAGAGAGCCTGCGGCACGAGGCGAGCCTCGTTGAAAGTCGATATGGTCTGTGCCTTTGCGATCCCGTGTCGAGCACGGGAACGGGATAGTTCAATTATTTCTATAACTGAATGAAAATAAGAACAAATATTCATCGATCTTCCCGTTGAAGGACAGAAAGGAATTTGCGTTTTCCCATCTGTGTACCTTTGTATTGTTATCGATAACCAACCAGCTAATCGTCAATAGCTTTCGGAGTATTTCCATTGGCATATTGGCAAATTGTCAAATTAAAAAATTATTTCCCATGGCTTTAAAGTATCATTAGTACAGCGTCTTGACAAGAGTAAAGATGCTGCTGCCGGTTCAAAGCTGTATTACGGCCAGATCCGTGCCCAACAGAAACTGGAGTTTAACAAACTCTGCGAAATCATTGCTTCTTATTCTACGGCTTCACGCGGTGATGTCATGTTAGTGATCGACGGTTTGTTATACGTCATGCGCCAACATCTGGAAAACGGCGAAGTAGTCCAGGTGGGCGATTTCGGTAACTTCCGTATGCTGGCTGGCAGCAAGGGGACAGCGGTTGCCGATGATTTCACCACGAGTCTGTTCAAAAAGGGGCGTATCGTTTTCACACCGGGTCCCATGCTGAAAGAAGTCACAGCGAAACCGAAGTTTGAGAAAATTGTACCGATCACCTCTTCCGGCAACAGTGGCTCGGGGAGTGACCGTCCTGAAATCGAGTAATGACGCACCATGAAAAAGCAAGATTTCATCAAACAGTATTTGCCTCTCGCCCAAAAGGCGGGAGTGCAATTCGGAATGAACCCGGTCATCATCCTGGCCCAGTCCGCCATCGAAACCGGCTGGGGCGAAAGTACACTTTGCAAGGAGCATCATAACTTTTTCGGTATCACGGCTTACGGTCATCCCAACTCTTTCTGGAAAGGCGACCGCACCGATTTATCTGCCGTCACCGGCCGTCCGACCTTATGGTTCCGCCGGTACGCTTCACCGGAAGACAGTTTCCTCGACTTCGCCCGCCTGATCCACTCTGCCTATCCTGTGGCAGCGACTCTCACCTTCCACCCTGCGGCTTATGCCAAAGAGATTGCCTACAGCAAATACATCAGCGAAGTGAACGGTGACAACCGTGCCGCTTACCAGCGTATGCTAGTGTCGATCTGCCGGTCGATAGAGCGGTTATCGGTCAATTAATTTTCAATTTTCAATTTATAATTTTCAATTCCCATGAATGTCCTTGAAACAATTCTCAACTTCCTCACCAGCCTTGCCCGGATCATCTTTCCCCGCAAGCGAAAACCGGCAGCCGGTGACTGCCCCTGTCCTCATCCTCTGCCTGCTCCTGCTGAGCCTCCTCTCCCTCCTGATGCGGGAGACGGAAGTGACCCTGACCTGTATCGGGGCGATACTCTCGCTGTCGGACAGGGGGACTGGGGAACCCGGCAAGAAAGCCTCCCTCCCGGAGCCGACTGGCTCGGAATGTCCGGATATAGCTTGATGCTGATGGGCGGGGTTGGATGTTTGTATAAATGGTTTATTGCGTAAGCGATCCTTCACTTTTGAGGGAAATAGGGGGTGTGTCGGGGGATGCACTCCCTTTCTATTTCAGAAGAACCTGTTTAAATTTTGCTCAAATCAGTTTGAAAAATCATGTTAACCTGCGGATAATTTCTTTACATCCAAAATAATCAAACACGAAAAGAGGAAATGCACTCAACACCGCAACTTTGGGACACGGTTGTCCGATATATTTTTCCATTTGTTTCTCAAAGATCACAAATTGTGACATCAACTCTTCCGGTAAAGAATAAGAATCGTTGACCACATAATTCATCTTAAAAAGATGGGCCTTTATAAGAGCATTCCAACACACTGAATCATATTGATGTATATTCGACATTTTAGGACATTCATTGCCTACCCGCGTTTTATAATGAGGTTCACTCAAACAGGTAGCCACCTCTTTACAATCTTCTTGATTAGGGCAATTTCTTCCTTTGCATTTTACACACAAGTCCCTAAAACTGTCATGATCCTTAAAATGCCTGATGGCCTCCACCATTGGATAGCTAACATAGAGCTTACCTTGTTCTGTCTCGTTATCAAAGTAAGTCAACATTTCTTTTATCTTTTCATCGCCTGGCTTCCCTTTGTTAGCTGTAGCATGACCATCATAATCAAAGAATAAATGAATTTCCGAAAAATCATCTCTATTATAATCTTCAAGCACCTTGGCATTCTGTTCATTCAATGCTTTAATATAGCTAAACATATCCAAATATTCATCTGTAACAAAAGTAGCATATAGCTGATAAATATCTGCAGCAAAAGCGCACTTGATTATTTTTTCATCCTTAAAAACGGACTTTTCCAGACTTTCAGCAATCACCTTCTCAGCCCTTTCTCCTTCAAAGACAAACAAAATATTAGTCGACATTGAATGCTCCTGCTTTATACATTTTCTCAATATTGTGTGCTTCTCTCAATTCTTTATCTGTGCTATTCGACAAAGATTTGATTTTCTTCTTATTCATCAAGAAATAGCAATCCGGACGTAATAAGTCGTTAGAAAGAATAGACGTATTATGAGTTGTTAAAACAAACTGAACCCCTATTTCTTTCAAAGTTTCCACTATCATCTTAGATAGATCATGATGATAAAAAGCATCAAATTCATCTATGAATAAAAAAGACACCTCATTTTTTCGTATTCGCTGATACCAACAGTAAAAAAGAGTAAGTGCACTTGTTCCTGTTGACATAATCTCAGTCATCAACAACTTCTTCCCATTAAAATCAAATGCCAAATCTTTTCTATCCAATGATTCTACTACAGAAAGCTTGCAACTAATATTTGCCTTATTTAGGAAAAGCTCAAAATCCTCAACATTCCCCCATTCGATAATATCTTCCGTCAACGATCTCTTTCCGGTATCCTGTAATCCCATATAGGTCCGATCTTCCAACGAACGAAAAAACAACATATGTTCTACAAAGGAGAAAAAGGCTTTAAATATATTGTTTTGTTCATTTTCCTCCAGTACTGTGTTGTTTTTAATATACTTCAAAACAGATAATTGAGGATCATTAATCATAGTTTTCAGACTTTCTGCACCTTTCAGCCAAACAGAGAAGTTAGTATTCCCGTTTGTTCTATCAAATGACACCAGGACTGTATCATCTATTGAAAACTCCTCATAAACCAAAACCTTATAATCACTCTTTTTATAAGTATACTTTACAACCTTATTATCAATAAGAAATTCGTAATAAAAATCAACCGTAGGCGAGGTACTATAAGCATTTACATAATTTCTATATCTACGCTCTTCTCTTCTTTGATCAGTCAGATGTTCAATAATATCAAAAATAGCTAATCCCAAATTTGATTTACCCATGCCGTTATGCCCATAAATAAGCGCAGCATTCACTATTCCATTTTTCACACATTGTGAATTAAATGAATAACCATTCGTTTCCGAAAGATCAAATTCAAAATCATTTTGGAAACATTTAAAATTAGAAACTCTAAATCTCCTAAGCATAGATATTATTTCGTTAGTTCACAACAAATATATAAGAAAGAACAACTACTGTAATTTTTTTACGGCTGTTTTTATTCTTTTTTATATAATCACGTTACATAACCGCCTTCTTGATCTCTTGCACAATATAAACCACATCCTCATCCGTCACACACGGGCCACTTGGCAGACAAAGCCCTTGTTTGAACAAAGATTCGCTCACGCCATTCACATAACAAGGGTTATTCTTATATACAGGTTGCAAATGCATCGGTTTCCACAATGGACGAGATTCGATACCGGCAACATCCAAGGCCATACGCATGGCTTCCACATTCCGGTTCGGCTCCGAGGCTGTATGCAAGGAAGAAGCCTCGTGTGTCACACCGGCTGCGCCTCCTACGGCTCCCTGCACAGCGGTTTCATAGGCATGTTCTTCACCTTTCACATGTAAGTCAGTATTAAGCAGGATTGTATTCAGCCAATAGTTGCTATCGAACCGGGAAGATGGATTTTCATGCAGTACGATTCCCTCTACTCCAGCAAGTAACTCCTTGTAAAGACGGCAAGTGTACTGATGGTGGGCGATATGTTCCTCCAGTACTGTCATCTGCCCACGTCCGATACCGGCACAGATATTCGACATACGGTAATTATAACCGATCTCTTCATGCTGGTAATAAGGATATGACTCGCGAGCCTGGGTAGCATAGAACATGATTTTCCTTTTTGCCTCTTCATCCGGACAAATTAATGCACCGCCTCCGGAAGTCGTAATCATCTTATTCCCATTGAAAGATAGTACCCCATACCGTCCGAACGTACCGCAAACCTGTCCGTCATACCGGCTGCCTAATCCTTCGGCAGCATCCTCGATAACCGGAATGTCATATTTATTGGCAATCGCCATAATCTCCTCAATCTTAGCAGGCATACCATACAGATAAACGGGAACAATCGCCTTCGGCTTCTTACAAGTCTTGGCGATCCGATCTTTAATAGCCTCTTCCAACAACTCCGGGTCCATATTCCAAGTATCCGCCTCCGAATCCACAAATACCGGAGTAGCCCCCAGATAAGTCACCGGATGCGAAGAAGCACAGAAAGTAAAGCTCTGTACAATCACTTCGTCCCCCGGTCCCACACCACAGGCCAACAATGCAAGATGGACGGCTGCCGTACCGGCAGAAAGGACTACAACTTCCTTATTATTACCTACAAAATGTTTCAGATCCTCTTCAAACCCATTCACATTCGGTCCCAAGGGTACAACCCAATTGGTATCAAAGGCTTCTTGGATAAAAGTCTGTTCTTTGCCGCTCATATGGGCAAGGCAAAGGTAAATTCGTTTGTTCATTATCTATTACAAATGTTTTAATATCTTACATCTATTTCCTACAGCCAAAACCCCATCCGGAATGTCTTTGGCAACTACTGAGCCAGCACCTATCACAGACCATTTTCCAATCTTGACACCCGGTAGAACCGTCGTACCTGCACCGATCCAACAACCTTCACCAACATGAACGTTTCCACAAAGCGTACTATGTGGAGAGATATGCACATAATCTCCTATCATACATTCATGATCAACTGACACTCCGGTATTAACAATGCAATGTTTCCCTATACAGGCACAAGACTGGACAACCGCTCCCTGCATTATAACCGATCCTTCCCGTACAATAGCATAAGGAGAGATCATCGCAGACGGGTGTATCGCCGTTCCAAACTCAACATTCAATTTATGAGCGATCATCTGACGTATTTTATTATCTCCTATACTTATTATCAGAGGTGAAATATCTTCTTTTCCATGAAAAACCGGATAGCCTAAAAGTTCATTTATATTCGGATTATCATCGACAAGACCTTCTATCTCTATATGATTCGCTTTTAATATATCTATGATCACTTTAGCATGACCACTCGCACCGTATAAATACATATCCGTTTAATTATTACCCGTAAAAAACTCCATCGTTGCCTGTCCCTCTTGTGAAATACCTTCCCGGACAAACACTTTTTTTATCGTTAAAAAGATGATCTTTACATCCAACAAGAACGAACAATGATCCACATACCAGACATCCAATTCGAACTTCTTCATCCAACTGATCGCATTACGTCCGTTCACTTGTGCCCATCCGGTGATACCCGGTCGCACATCATGACGACGAGCTTGCTCTTTACTATACAAGGGTAGATATTGAACCAATAAGGGACGAGGTCCGATCAACGCCATATCCCCTTTCAGGACATTTATCAGCTGGGGCAACTCATCGATTGAAGTAGAACGAACAAAACGCCCTACGTTCGTCAACCGATCCGCATCAGGCAGTAAATTACCGTCAGCATCCCGTTCATCCGTCATGGTCTTGAACTTGATTACCTTAAATACTTTTCCCCCTTTCCCAGGCCGCTCTTGCATGAAAAAAGCGCCAGTTCCTTTGTTGGCAAAATGCAACCACAAGGTGACAACCAACAATATCGGCCAGATCACGACCAATACACAAAAAACGATGATAAAATCGATCAATCGTTTAAAGAAATGTTTATACATGGATTACTCCTTAAATTATAGACTTATATTCAGTCAACAATGCATTCCATACCATCCGCTGTTCATAACGGGAAACAATCAACGGACGGGCATTGGCAGCCATCTTTTCTACTTCCACCGAATGGGAAGCAAAATATTTCATCGCTTCATACAACGCTTGTTCATTTTTAGTAGGGATGATCATCCCATTCCGATCCGGCAAGACAATCTCATTACATCCGTTTATATCCGTTACGATAGCCGGAATCCCCATAGCTCCTGCCTGTATAACCACATTAGGGAATCCCTCCCGATAGCTGGGAAATACTAATGCATCCGAAGCTGCTAAGAAGGAGCGGACATCACTTTGAAACCCCATAAAACAAATTCCCGGATGATGCAATATTTGTTCTTCCACCTCGGGTAGAACCGGATCCAATTCTTTTTCAAAAGGCCCGACCAATAACAAGCGCACCCGGGCATCATTCTGATACAACCGCAAAAAAGAATGAACCAATTCGTTTATACCCTTATCTTTCACCATACGCCCGACAAAACAGAAGGTGAAAGTTCCTTCTTTTTTATAAGAGCGAGCCTTTTCCATTACTTCCGGAGTCCTATCGAAATATTCGAGATCGATTCCGTTTACATTACCATTAGCAATAACATGAAGCGGCTTAGAAGTAATATTGTAGTTAATAAGATCCCGCTTCACCCCTTCCCCTTCCGGATTGATATGCGTTGCACAGAAACAGGTCAAACGATCCATCACAATCAGCAACTTCTGCATCTTTCCGGTAGCCGTAGGAAACACCAATCCCGTAAACGTATGCATACGGACAGGAACCCGTGTAATCCAAGCAGCCAACATAGACAACAACCCAGCTTTAGGCGTAATGGAATGCACCATATCCGGACGTTCCTTGGCAAAGAGAATAATCAGACGCAAAAGAGACATAAAATCCTTCACTAACGAAATCCGTCGTTCCATCGAAATGGAAACAGTACGTACCCCCTCCCTCTCTTCCAGCACTTTCATCTTCTCTCCCGGAGAAGATACCGCCACGACTTCATAGTACTCGGAAAGCATTTTAAGCTGGCCTTTTAAAAGGGTTTCGAGAGAGGTAGGGATAGTGGAGATACGAAAAAGCTTTGGCAACATACGCTTCAAATCACTTACACCAATGATAAAAAATTCATTTACTTTCCAAATTATCAGCTATTATATCCAATGAACGACGTGAAGCATTTCCAAAAACCGTCACAAATGTTTTTTGAAACCTTTCAACACCCTTATTCTTTATAGTTGTATCTGATTGTTGAATTAACAGAAGTAGTTCATTTTCATCTTTTGCATTAGGAAGATACTCTCTAATATCGAAATATAATCCTCTTTCTCTAGTATAATGTTCATAATCATATGCAAAACATAACATAGGTTTATGCATAATCGAATAATCAAAAAATATACTACTATAGTCAGAAATTAACAGATCAGAAACAATCATCAAATCTTCTAACTGAGGATAAGCTGACATTTCACGAACAAAGTCATTATCTTGGATATTCAATCCTTGCACAACTTCATAATGTGCTCTAAAAAGTAATATATATCCATCACCTAAAAGATGCCTCCACTTTTCAAAATTAATTGGAATAGAAATTTTCACTGCCATAGAATCAGTCTTGTCGTACTCGCGAAAAGTAGGAGCATAGAGTATAACTTTTTTATCCTCTGATATCCCCATCTTTCTTCTGAGAGAAAGCATATACTCTCTCGTATAGGTTGCGTATATATCATTACGAGGTAATCCTATCACATGCATCCTATCCTTTCCTATTGTTTGAAAGACCTTTCTAAAAATGTCAGCTTCATATTCTCCTTGACATGTAAAGTAATCTACATTCCACTTTCCGCGCCCCTTAAAACAATTATTTGTACTTGCGATATCTGTTCCCATTTTTTTTATGGGAGTACCATGCCATGTATCAAAATAGAAAGTATGTTTTCCTTTAAAAGAAAGTCCCCTTTCAACAGTACTGTTACTAACCCACACACGTGCTTTTAAAGCAGTTACAAAATAAGCCAAAGTATCACATTTTACCTTACTTCCTTTTGGTATAACAAACGCTTCGGGATTCTCAAATGCCCAAACAAAACGATATGAATTAAAACGAGAATCACTTATCATTCGTTCGTAGATGACCTTAGGACTGTCATCATACTTTTTTCCTCCAAATGAAATGAATAAAATGAGTTTATCATCAGGACGAACAAACAATTTCAAAATCCATAAAGTGCATGTGCCAAGATAAAAATAAAGCGCATATACCCATTTTACATATTTAACTATATAAAAAAGATATTTTTTCATTTCTCATATTTTATTGAAATTTCTATGTTCTGCAAATGCCTGCATGATTTCAGCCATACAAATTGATTCTCTCCTCCTTAAGCGAGCAGAAGAGAAACGCCTATTCAAAATACAGGAAATGAATTCCTGTATCTCATAACGAAGTCCTGCCCCATCCCATTTATAGAAAAACTTCTGATTTTTATTTTGGTCTTCATAACGAAGTTCAAAATAATCAGTTTTCCACCAAGGAGCTGGCACATATACATACCCTTTAGTACCCGAAATAACAAGATTCCCCTCAGTCTTAACTCCCAAACCAACTTGGAAAGAACAGACAGCATGTTCGAAGTGAAAAATACCCTTAGTATACATATCCACCCCATCTTTTATCCGAGAGTAAAGGCTCAAATTCTCATACTTACAACCAAGGAGTTTTATGATAGGAAGTAGAGGATAGCTTCCCAATTCATAAAGCGAACCTCCAGCCTGCTTAGGGTCGAACTCTCGAAGAGATTTATTGTCATCCCACAATTTCGACAACGATGCATTTATATCGACTACATCTCCAATCACCCCCGACTTAATCATTACCATTAAGTGATTAAAAGCAGGACAATAAGCAGTTTTATTAGCTTCCATTAGGATTACTCTCTTCTGTTCTGCTAATTTAAAAAGTTCTTTAGCCTGTTCACCATTGAGAACCATAGGTGTTTCACAAAGTACATGTTTTCCAGCATTTAAAGCATCCTTTATATATTTGTAATGTGAAAGGTGTGGAGTGGCAACATATACTGCTTGAACTGAATCATAAAGTTCTTGAATATTCTTGCATACTATTATGCCATCGTTAACTTCAGTAAACGACTTGCAGATTCCTTCATTAATATCATATGCAGCCACAATCTTTAAACCATTTACAACTGCCGCTTCTGTTGGAAAACGATGTGCAACACGACCACAACCAATTATACCAACTTTTATATCAGTAGTTGTCTCCGCACGAAGCATAGTACTACTAACTCCTTCCGTACGAGGAAGATAAACAACTTTAGTATACTCATTTAAATAGTCAAACGTCCCTTCCCAATCTGAGCCAATAGCAAAAATATCTATATTATATTTTTGGATGTCATCAATCTTCTGACCAACATAGTCCTCTATAATAACTTCGTCTGCATATCCAGTTGCTTTCACAGCTTCCACTCTCTCCAATACGTTATTACGCACACTAAACTTCCCTCTTCCACGATCAAAAGAGTCACTGGTAACACCTACGATAAGATAATCGCCCAGTTCCTTTGCTCTTCGAAGTAAGTTTATATGACCCTGATGCAGAAGATCGTATGTTCCGTAAGTTATTACTTTTATCATACATTCAAATATTTGTCATATTCTTCTACATCTTCCTTAATAACAAGATTCCTCTTCCCTATTAAAAACGAATCTAAATGTGCTAAATGCAGTATGTAAACAAAAAAACTCACCAAGAAACTCTTCCAAATAAAATTATAAACTAACATTTTATTATCAATAAACTTTCGCTCTTCAAATCTCATTCTTCTACCTTGAGCCTTTCTAAACAAATATGTCTTTAATTTAAAATCCAATGGTTCCCTATAAAAGAAAAGGGGTTCTTCTAATGTGTAAAATTTGGATTCTTTGAAACTACGAATCCACAAATTACAATCCTCACAACCATTATAAATTTCTTTATAATAGTATTTTTTAAACCATGAAACCTTACCAGCTACAGTCGGATGGATAAAACGAGCCTTGAAAAGAAATTTTTTTGAAGACGCAAAATCGTTCGTTCCTTTACGTATTCCTAATATTTCATTATTATTCCCAATAATTACGGCTGAAGAACCAACTACATCTACTTCTACATGTTTTTCCAAGTAATATATCTGTTTTTCTATACGATAAGGGAACATTATATCATCACCATCCATTCTGACAAAATACTTACCTTTTGCCAGATAAATTTGTTGATTAAGACGATAGGATATACCATGATTTTCTCCATCAACAATAAGGATTATACGAGGATCCTCAAATTGTTTTAGAATATCTAGTGTACCATCTGTTGAACCATCATCAGTAATGATTAACTCAAAATTTGTATATGTTTGATTTAATACAGATTTTACAGCCAATGCTATATAATCTTTACAATTATAAACTGGTATACCAATTGTTACTAAAGGAGTATTCATTGCAAAAGCATTAATAATAAATAAAATTCATAACTAGTGTAAACAATAAGTGTCCTGTCAAAATCCAATATGCATACAGACCTTGTTTCTTTCCCCAAATATCCATTTTTAGTAAAGGATAAGAGAGTACAACAGGATATAAAAACCATGAAAGATAAGCAAAACGATCACTAAACTGTGCGCGAATAACCATAATCCAAAAGGCATTTGCTAAAAGATATGTTGATAATAGTATTGAATATTTTTTATCTTCAATTCCTCTTTTTATGGCTATATAATATCCTAAAATAATAGGAATTGCACTATAAAGCAAAAAGTCCCATCTAAATCCAGTACGAGAAAAGCCTGTGAAATCATCCGCGACAAGATATTTATCCAATCTGTCATCAAAGCCTAATCCTTGAAAAAAACTTGCGACCTGATTTCCTACAAATAAGCTTAAAAAAATAGACAAAAACCAAAATTGAAAACTTATTCGTAAGCCCACGATATAATAGGCCATGAAAAAGCAAACTAAACCTAATGCTATAGATTTATGAACTGAAAATGCAAAAATAAAACAAGCCATTGAAATTACAGACAATTTATCCTTTTTTTGATTTAAATACAGACTTATCCCTAACAATAATATGGAATGTGCCATACCACTACGTATGGTATTTGTAGAATATGCGAAAGTAAGAAATGATACAAGAATAGTTAAATATATAAGTCCACCGTTTACTTTATCAAAAGAATAAGATGCCAATAAATTGCATCCGAAAAATATTGCCGCAATAAAAGTAAACCAATATTCAACAGAAAGACCTAACAAATGACCTAAACTAGCTGTCAATAAAAAGCCAGGCTCATTATTAGTATCTATCATCTGAGAAGATAAATAGTAGTCAGTATATGCAAACATGTCCGTAAAAGCACCAGCTAATGGACGTGTACCAATAAAAAGAACTACTATGCAAGTAAATAATAAAATAAGATATTTGGGAAATAATTTTGTTTTTTGTAATGAAAAAGCAGATAAATTCTTTATCCTTAAATAGTGTAAATATGCAATAAGTCCTACAACTACAAGATAGACACTATTATATAAATTAGCAGGAATAAATGATGGCTGCATACTAATTAATCAATTTTTTTAGCCATTTCAAGCTATTAACACCAAATACCCTATGTACTAATCGTGTTACGTAAGTCCGAATTGGACCATAATTGCTACACCATGTCTTTGAAAACCAATGTATAGATCTCGTATTCTTAGTCTTATGCATCACACCTGTCAAATCATCAAGAGGATTAAAATAATCAGAAGGATATATATATATCCCTTCTATATTTTGAATAATTTGACCATCCTTCCTATACCCAAAACCTATTAGAACATTTGTTGTATGAACAACAATAGTTGTCTCATCAAATGAACCATCACTTTTTAAGAAGTGCAAATCTTGATAATAATCTAAAATGAACTTATAGATTTGGTGATAGGCCACTGACGCCATTCCTAAACCTGGATTTAAAAAATAATCATGTTGAACACCCATAAAACCACCTTTAGCTAAAATATCATCCATGGGGCTTATAACCTCTACATCTGTATCAAAATACAAGCCTCCATAAGAATACAAAATCCAAAAACGGGCATAATCACTGACAAAAGCATATTTTTTTGCATTATATGCTTCCTCCACATAAGGAATAAGATGTATATCAAAATTATCTTCATTCCACTCTTTAATCTCATACTCTGGAAAAAAATTCCTCCAACTTTCAATGCACTTTATGGCTGAATTCGGTAACGGATTTCTACCAAACCAACAATAATGTATTATTTTAGGAATCATAAGTTATTTACTTTTATAACAAATCATCTGGTTACCAAAAGATGATTTCGATAACAAATAAGACAAAACATAAGAAAATAGAATGGTTAGAGTAATAACAATGAATGTTTGTAAGATATAATTCTGTATGTTTAAAATATAGCTTACATTCCATAACCAATAACGTTGTATAAGAATATGACATAAATATATCCCAAACTAAGATTACTAAATGTTACACAAAAACTCTTAATATTCCGAAAACGTTCTAACCAATCAGCTAAGTATTTAAGAATATTCCACCACAAAATAACAAGTATTGGACAATCAAGACTTAAGTACCAAAAGATATCGCCAAAATTCAATCCATATTGTTCTATAAAAAGTTTATACACAACAGGGATTAGCATAACAAATGCCAATAATTCTATCACTTGGCATAGGAGCATGCATAATAATAACCATTAAACATGCAGCCGTACGAACTATATCATAATGAAAAAAACGTTCAGACATATTAATGCAATTTATATGCTAAATCCCTAGCTTCTATTATATTATCTTCAATGGAACAATAAGTCCAACTACCATAACGACCAATTGAATAAATATCATATTCAGCCAAAAGTTTCTTTTTCTCAACCACATCTACGATAGAACGTTTATTTATGTGTACATAAGCAGGATTCATAATGATGCTTTGAAAGTCTACTATATATTGAGAATCATCCACAATACCAGCAGATTTCAAATCTTTTAATACTGTACCTAACCATTCGTTTGGACAAACTCTTTCATATTTAGGGAATCCTAACTCAACATATAAAGACATTCTATCCTGACCTAAAATATTATCATAAAAACCAACACGATAAAAACAATATTTCTTCTCAGGGAAATACAACCAATGATTCATAGAATCTTTTCCCTTACTATTAAAACCCAAATTAAAACAAAGGACT
>NZ_QSDP01000135.1:0-14092 GCF_003463685.1 Parabacteroides sp. AM58-2XD | reverse complement strand
TGTAAAATAAATTTAGAGGTAGGTCTATTTTCATTTAGAGGTAGGTCTAAATCGATTTACACCTACCTCTAAATAAAAAAACATTAGTATTTTCATTCTTTTTATCCTAAACAAAAAAGAATCGTTATAGAGAGTTATCTTGATTTTTATTCGGTTCGCATACAATGCAACGATTATTTTATGTATGTTTGTCACATAAAGATCGTTGCAATGAAACAAACGAATACAATTCTAGCAATCATTCTGTTGGTGGTATTGGCAGGGTGTGGAGAAAACAAACAGTCAACCGATGATTTAATCACCGTCGACGTATCGAAAAGCTATCCTAAAAAGGAACTGATTCTTCAGGATTTTATGGATGTGGAATACATTGCGCTTGAAACCACCGACGAGTTTCTTACACAAGGTCTGGTAAAAGATGTAGGAAAAAAATGCTTACTGGTGACAAACAGGAATAACGACGGGGATATTTTTATTTTTGACAGAAAAACAGGCAAAGGAGTAAGAAAGATAAACCGGCAAGGGCCAGGAGCGGAAGAATATACAAGGATTAACGAGATTATTCTCGATGAAAGCAATGGCGAAATATTCGTAAAGTCGCCGGGCAATAAAATCCTGGTGTACGACCTTTACGGAAAATTCAAACGGTGTCTGAACCTGGACTGGGAAGTTTCATCTGTTTTTGATTACGACAAAAATAATTTAATTTGCTATGATATGTCAGATTATCATAATAAAGGAAAGGACAGAAGCAAAGCATACCATGTTATTCTATCCAAACAGGATGGAAGCATCACACGGGAGATTTTTATCCCTTTTAAAACGATTAACTCACCGATAGTGACCGATGGGAGTAACTTTGTGGCAAGTTATTCTTACCAAATACGCCTGAGCCACGGTCAATGGACACTCATGGACGCATCAGCCGACACATTGTATAACTACGCACCGGATGGAACATTAACCCCCTTTATCGTAAGAACTCCCTCTGCGCATAACATGCAGCCCGAAGTTTTTCTTTATATGGGTATTCATACCGACCGTTATTATTTTATGGAAACCGTTAAAAATGTATTCAATTTTGAAAAGGGTAACGGATTCTATACGGATGAACTGGTGTACGACAAGGAAGAAAAAAGCCTGTATCAAGTTGCCGTATACAATAATGACTATGCAGAAAAAAGAACCGTGGCTATGATTGCGAAATCAATTAATTGCGAAATCAATTAATCGCGAAATCGAAAACGTCACCAGTCTAAATGCCTCCCCTCTCGTTGAGATTTACAAGAAAGACCAACTGAAAGAGGGAAAATTGAAAGAAATAACCTCGAGGTTGGATGAAGAAGATAATCCGGTAATTATGCTTGTAAAACAAAAGAAATGAAAACATATCCACGTACAAACGACTTTCAGACTATCTACCTGAACACAGTCATTACAAACCCCAATATCCTTGTCGGCGACTATACGATATACAACGATTTTGTCAACGATCCGACCCAGTTCGAGAAGAACAACGTTTTATATCATTATCCGATCAATAAAGACCGACTGATAATCGGCAAGTTTTGTTCCATCGCCTGTGGAGCGAAATTCCTTTTCAACAGTGCCAACCATACATTAGATTCCCTGTCTAATTATACATTTCCCCTATCTTCGAAGAGTGGGACCTGGATAAAAAGACGTCGCCTCTGCCTGGGACAACAAAGGCGACATCGTCGTCGGCAACGATGTATGGATAGGTTATGAGGCTGTAATCATGGCAGGCGTACATATCGGAGACGGGGCTGTCATAGCAGCACGGGCAGTCGTCACCAAAGACGTCCCTCCTTATACCATCGTAGGCGGAACGCCGGCCAGGGAAATACGCAAACGCTTCGACGAAGAAACAATCGCCCGGTTGCTGGAATTACAATGGTGGGACTGGCCCACCGAAAAGATACGCCGTTCTTTACCTTATATCATGGGGAAAAACCTCGACTCGTTGTCCGACCTATAGTTTTTGCGACAGATGCTATTCCAGCTCCTTCGCATAAATATGGATAGTCTGTAATGCGTTTAGGATGGTAGCCGGAATCATTTCCCGGCATTCTATCCTCAATACCTTCTCCCAATTCTCCAAGTCCACATGCCATTTGTCGATTTGGGGGAATTGGACGAAAAGCGTTTCGATACGCTTTATATCTTGTTTATTTCTTACGGATGTCCGGAAAATCAAAATATACTTTTTCATACACATTAATAATAAATTGGTATGCAAAAGTAGGCTCTATTGCAACCCGGAAAAGACTTATTCGACGAATCACGTCATTTCAGATGACGAAACAAGGAAAATAAACTACAAACAAGCCGGAGAAAATAATCAATCTGTTAAAACTAAAATGGAATAATTATATGAGAATCTGTATTGCACAAATTGAACCTATAAAAGGTGATATTCAAAAGAATCTGGGTAAACACCTGAAGTTCATAACGGCAGCATTGGCAAAACGACCGGACCTGATTATGAAATATGTATCAGTATGATCATTTTCCAACCCAACCAGGAAAGAATCACCTATTCAAAACAATATTTATATCCTACTGAAAAAAGGATATTCACACCAGGTACTACCTCATGTGTGATTCCTTTTGGCAAAACAGACATTATTGCTCCCGCCATCTGCTACAAGTTATCCAATAGCGAACACGCGGATTATGCACATAGATACTCAGACCAAGTCTATCGACATGCAACGAGGAGAAATGTTAAAAATGCAACCTTGAGGAAAAATAATAATATTTCCATGCGGTTATTAAAAAATAAATTGTACATTTGCTGGTGAAAAACGTAAATTTTTTCATAGTTAAGGTTTTGGTTAATAAGAGATGGCCCGCTTGTGAAAGCAGACCATCTCGTTTTTTTATACCTACCCATTATTTCCTCGGATCATACCAAAATCCTGAGGGAAAAGATTATACATAAATATTAGCTAGTCTAAATAAAAAGAAACGATCAATCACCTGCTTGGCGGCAGGAAAACAGATACGCGCTATTTGAGCCATATTGGGTCCATATCCAGAGTAATTTCCCGAACTTGAAAACGACAACGGCGCGAGAGTTTGAGAAGGGCCTTTGAGACTTTCTCTGCTGACGTCCCTTTGATCATGGCTATTATTGTTCCCTTCTTCCCTTTTGCCTCCTTGTTGATTAGGATGGTATAGAGTTCACCGGTAGAGAGGGGTTTCATCCAGGCCAACATAGGGTCCTATATTTTTCTCGAATAGAATCCAATCCTGAGCATGAGCAAGTTGCTCCCATTTTCTAAAATCACTCAGATGGTTCTTGTATTATGATTCAAGTTGCTTGGCCTCCATTCCATAATGATCGGCCAACGAACTAATGCTTATTGCACGAGAGTCGATCCAATGCTTTTAAAAAAGACGCAAACTCAACCGATATTTGCGTGCCTTCTGCCACTAACTTCCAATTGCGACTGACATTTAAAAAAGCGAAGATAAGAATATTTTAATCTTTTCCCTCAGGATTTCGGTATGATCCAGTATTTCTGCCAGTAGGCAAATAAAAAACCGCCATAAACACCTAGTTTACAGCGGTTTATTTTATAAAAGTGATCCGCCTGGGTTCGAACCCAGGACCCCATCCTTAAAAGGGATGTGCTCTACCTGCTGAGCTAGCGAATCATCCGGTGCGTTACTTCTGTAATGCGGGTGCAAAGATAGAAGGTTGTTTTTTATTATGCAAATATTCCAATGACTTTTTTGAATTTTTTTTCATCTAACAAACGAAACACATTGGCTCACTGTACATAACCGGAACTAGATCTTTTCAGGTGTCACCTCCACATATTCGCCATTGACTAATACTGTTACTGGCCATCGTGTATCACTACTCATTTAAAAAGGTGCAAAAAAGGCTGAAAGGGTATATGAAGAATACAATACCACCATAGATTTTAGAATCTGAAGATATTTATGTAAGTTTGTCCTGGAAAAAAATTACAAAATACATTCTTAAAAATATGGCAGACGACAAGAAAATTATTTTCTCGATGGTAGGCGTGAGCAAGACTTTCCCGCCGCAGAAACAAGTACTGAAAAATATTTATCTGTCTTTCTTTTATGGAGCCAAGATCGGTATCATCGGTCTGAACGGTTCCGGTAAATCTACGTTGCTGAAGATTATAGCCGGCATTGAAAAGGAATATCAGGGAGAAGTGGTCTTCTCACCCGGATATTCGGTAGGTTATCTGGAACAGGACCCGAAACTGGAACCAGGCAAAACCGTAAAGGAGATCGTACAGGAAGGAGTACAGGAAATCGTTGATACATTAAAAGAATACGAAGAGGTAAACGAAAAGTTCGGTGATCCTGAAGTGCTGGAAGACCCGGACAAGATGGATGCGCAGATCGCCCGTCAGGCCGAATTGCAGGATAAGATCGACGCAACCGACGCCTGGAACCTCGACAGCCGCCTGGAGCGTGCAATGGATGCCCTGCGTTGCCCGCCTGAAGACCAGATCGTGGATACGCTGTCCGGAGGTGAGCGCCGTCGTGTAGCTCTTTGCCGTCTGTTGCTTCAACAGCCGGACGTGTTGCTGCTCGATGAGCCGACCAACCACCTGGATGCCGAGTCTATTGACTGGCTGGAACAACATTTGCAGCAGTATGCCGGAACAGTGATCTGCATCACACACGACCGTTACTTCCTCGATCACGTGGCCGGTTGGATTCTTGAACTCGACCGTGGCGAAGGTATTCCCTGGAAAGGCAATTACTCTTCCTGGCTGGATCAGAAGACTAAGAAAATGGCTCAGGAAGAAAAGCAGGCCAGCAAACGCCGCAAGACGTTGGAACGCGAGCTGGAATGGATCAACATGGCTCCGAAAGCTCGCCAAGCTAAAGGTAAAGCTCGTCTGAACTCCTACGAAGCCTTGCTGAATGAAGACCAGAAAGAACGCGAAGCCAAGCTGGAAATCTTTATCCCGAACGGTCCCCGTCTGGGTAACAAGGTGATCGAAGCGCAACATGTAGCCAAGGCATTCGGTGAAAAACTATTGTTCGACGACCTGAACTTCATGCTTCCTCCGAACGGTATCGTGGGTGTGATCGGTCCGAACGGTGCCGGTAAAACAACACTATTCAAGATGATCATGGGCATGGAAAGCATCGACAAAGGTACATTCGAAGTGGGTGAAACCGTAAAAGTAGGTTATGCCGACCAGACACATAAAGACATCGACCCGAATAAAACAGTCTACCAGGTTGTTTCCGGCGGACAGGAATTTATCCGCGTAGGAGGAAAAGAAATCAACTCGCGTGCTTACCTGTCACGTTTCAACTTTGCAGGAGCCGACCAGGAAAAACTTTGCGGCGTCTTGTCAGGTGGAGAACGTAACCGCCTGCACCTTGCCATCACACTGAAAGCCGAAGCCAATGTGCTGTTGCTCGACGAACCGACCAACGACATCGACGTGAACACGCTGCGTGCCCTGGAAGAAGGTCTGGAGAACTTCGCCGGATGCGCCGTTGTCGTTTCGCACGACCGCTGGTTCCTTGACCGTATCTGTACACATATCCTGTCGTTCGAAGGCGATTCGAATGTGGTCTTCTATGAAGGTACTTATTCCGAATACGAAGAATACAAACGCAAGCAGGGTGGCGACACTGAACCGAAGCGTGTACGTTATCGCAAACTTATTGTTGACTAATTACTATTTTATTATTCATAATTCATTTAGAACCATGAAAAAAAGAATGCTCTGCATGGCGGCCATAGCCGCAGCATTTTTGTGCTTCGGAAGCGACGCAAATGCACAGAAGACAACCAAGTTGTTCAACGGAAAAGACCTGTCAAACTGGAACTTTGTCGTTGACAAAAATTCCGTTCCGCCCGAACAGGTTTATTCCGTAAGCGACGGTGTGATCAAGATCAAAGGCCAGCCTTTCGGTTATATGTACACGAAAGAAAAGTACGATAACTACAAGCTGCACGTGGAATGGCGCTGGCCGAACGGTGACCAGAATGCGAACAGCGGTATTTTCCTGCTGATCGCCGATCCGAAGAATCCGTTCCCGAACGGAATAGAATGTAACCTGATGCTGGGTAATGCGGGTGACTTTGTCCTTCTGGGCGGCTCCGACCTGATGCAATACCAGGGCAAGCCAGGTGAACCCCGTCCTGGTTTCCCAGTGGTGAAAAAGAACGCTCCGAGCAGCGAAAAGCCTGCCGGCGAATGGAACGAGGCCAACATCTATGTGAAAGACGGAAAGATCAACGTCTATATCAACGGCGTTTATCAGAACACCGGATGGAACAAGCAGAAAGACGGTTATATCGGCTTGCAGAGCGAAGGTAAGGAAGTGGAGTTCCGCAATGTGACGATCACTCCCTGGTAAAATTATAATAAATCAGATTATCTGATAACACGGAGGCGGCTACCTGGAGGATTCTAATCTCCGGCAGCCGCCTTTTATAATTTTTTTTCACTTAACCTATCCCGTTTCTTTTTGTTGTATGTAAATCAACAATAAAAATGAACGTCAAAATGAAACGGCACAAAACTTTATACATTTTCCTGCTCTTATTATTCCTGCACACAACGGCAAACGCCCAACTGCAAAAAGTAATCAAGGATATTTTCTCGGCCGATACGACCCTGACACATACCGACTCGTCCGCCATACAAAAGACAGACGCCGCCTTCAAACTGAAAGCCGGACAGATCCAGAAACTGGATTCGTTGCACCAGGAAACGGTTGACAAACTAAAGGACAGCAAACTTCATGAAAATTGGTGGGAAACGGGAAAACACGCCCTCTATTTCATGCTGGTGCTGCTGGGACAATACCTGCTGTTCCGCCTTTCTTCCTGGCTCTACCAAAAAGCAAAAGCACGTATCCAACAACTGAAAGATACCAGGTAAAACCAATCTCCATCCAGAACTACGAGATACTGGATACGCAAAAGCAGGTCAAACTACTGGTCTTTATGGCAAGCATCGTACGCTACCTGCTGCTTTTCATCCTGCTGGTGCTGACGATCCCGATCCTCTTTTCGATCTTCCCGCAGACTAAAGAGCTCGCCTACAAAATCGCTTATTACATCTGGAATCCGGTAAAAAGCATCCTGGTAGGTATTCTGGATTATATCCCCAACCTGTTTACGATCATCGTGATCTGCCTGGCTATAAAATATATTATCCGTGGAATCCGTTACCTGGCAACGGAAATAGATGCGGGAAGGCTGAAGATTAACGGCTTTTATGCGGATTGGGCGATGCCGACCTATCATATCGTCCGATTCCTGCTGTATGCGTTTATGATCGCTATGATTTATCCTTATTTGCCGGGTGCCAATTCGGGCGTGTTCCAGGGAGTATCGGTCTTTGTCGGGCTGATCGTTTCATTGGGGTCGAGCACGGTGATCGGGAATATTATTGCCGGATTCGTTATCACTTATATGCGTGCTTTCAAACAGGGTGACCGGATTAAACTGAACGATACGGTGGGTAATGTAATCGAAAAGACAGCGTTCGTCACCCGCCTCCGCACGATAAAGAACGAGATTGTAACGATACCGAACTCATTCATTATGTCTTCACAGACGGTCAATTACAGTTCGTCGGCCAGAAGTTACGGGCTTATCATCCATTCCGAAGTGACGATCGGCTATGACACGCCATGGCGTCAGGTACACCAGCTTCTGATCGAGGCAGCCAAGGCAACGCCCGGAGTGATGCCCGAACCGGCTCCTTTCGTCCTCGAAACGTCCCTGAGCGACTTCTACCCCGTTTATCAGATCAACGCTTATATCCAGGAAGCGGACAAGATGACAAGCATCTATTCAGACCTGCATCAGAACATCCAGGACTATTTCGATAAGGCCGGTGTCGAGATCCTGTCGCCCCACTATACGGCGTTCAGGAACGGAAATGCCTCAACGATCCCCAAGGAAAAACCGGCAGCCGATTAAGCCGGCAATCCTTCTAATTGTTGTTCTTTCCATTCCACAAAGCCCGTGCCAAACATGCGGCCTGTCCCCTTCGCAAATCCGGGAACAGGCCGCACATAATCTTATATCCGACTAATTTAGAACGGGACCTCGTTACTACTGCCCTGGTTCAGGAAATCTGCACCGGCAGGCGGTATCGGTGGTAACGGATCGTCACTGTTCATATTCGATGAAAACTCACGGACAGCCACATCTTCATCAATATTCATGAACTTCGCATAATCGCCCTTGAATCGCAAACGCACATCCCCCGTCGCACCGTTACGATGCTTGGCTATGATGATCTCCGCCAAACCGACCAGCGAGTTACCGCGTTCATCTTCCGTAATCTTATAATATTCGGGACGGTGGATAAAGCAAACCATATCCGCATCCTGCTCGATCGCTCCGGATTCACGAAGGTCGGCCAGCTGCGGACGCTTTCCTTCGGCTCCCTGACGGCTTTCCACACCACGGTTCAACTGCGAAAGTGCGATAATCGGGATATTCAGTTCCTTCGCCAACCCTTTCAATGAACGGGAGATGGTACTTACCTCCTGCTCACGGCTACCGAAACTCATACCACTCGCATTCATCAACTGAAGGTAGTCGATGATAATACATCTTACCCCATGTTCACGTACCAGACGGCGCGCCTTTGTACGCAACTCGAACACCGAAAGACTCGGCGTATCATCCACATAAATCGGAGCATCATACAACTCTTTAATCTTGAAGTCAAGCTGCTCCCACTCATAGCTTTCCAGGCGTCCGCTTTTAATCTTCTCACCCGGTATCTCACATACATTCACGATCAGACGGTTTACCAACTGAACGTTACTCATTTCAAGCGAGAACAAAGCAACCGGCACATTATGGTTCACCGCCATATTCTTCGCCATCGAAAGTACAAACGCCGTCTTACCCATCGCAGGACGGGCAGCGATAATGATCAAGTCGGAATTTTGCCACCCCGAAGTGATCTTATCCAACGCATCGAAACCGGTACGCGTACCGCTCAAACCTTCTTTCTGGTTTGCCGCTTTCTGCAACATATCCATCGCATCCTTGATAACCGGATTGATCTGGGTCACGTCTTTCTTTACATTCCGTTGCGAAATCTCAAACAATTTACCTTCGGCCTCCTGCATCAGGTCTTCCACATCGATCGTCTCATCAAATGCTTTCCCCTGTATCATGGCCGTAAAAGAGATCAACTCCCTTGCCAGATATTTCTGGGCGATAATACGGGCATGATATTCGATATGCGCACTACTGGCAACTTTACTGGTGAGCTGCGAAATATAAAACGGTCCGCCCACCTGATCCAATTCGCCGCGTTTCCTCAACTGTTCCGTCACGGTCAGCATATCGACCGGACGCTGGCTGGCTGCCAAATCCACAATAGCTGCATAGATCATCTCGTGCGACTTTTCATAGAAGCACTCCGGCTTCAATATCTCACTAATGATCGAATAAGCATCCTTTTCAAGCATCAAGGCACCTAAAACGGCCTCTTCCAACTCGCGTGCCTGTGGCTGTAGACGCCCCATATCGGACACGACCACAGGTTTTTGCTTTCCCCTTCCGGAGTTTCCTCTCCCGGTATTTTTAGTTCCTTCTGCCATTCTCTTTTGTAATTTTCGGACACCAAAAATACGATTTTTATTTGGTATTCATTCCTTTTTTTTACCTTTGCAGCCGTAAAAAGTAATTAACTAATTATGGACGACAGTATTCCGCGAGAAACATTAACAAGTAAAAATTAGCGGACGGGGGTTTCTTATTACCTCTGTTCGTGTTAACAACGAAAGGAGGCAATAATGAAAACATTTCTTTATTGTGAAGCCGGTTTTGTGGAGAAAGACCAGTGGCTTCCTAACAGCTGGGTAAATGTAGAATGCCCTACACCCGAAGACATCCAATACCTTCTAAATCAATTTCACGTACCCGAATCATTCCTGAGCGATATCGCCGATACCGACGAACGTCCGCGTATCGAATATGAAGGAAACTGGCTGCTGACTATCCTGCGTATCCCGGTACAAAGCAAGGAAAGCGGTATTCCCTTCACCACCGTTCCGATCGGTATCATCACCAACAATGAGATTATTATCTCGGTATGTTATCACAAAACCGAGTTATTGCCTGATTTCATCCGTTATAGCCGGCGTAAAGAACTTGTCGTACGTCATAAATACGACCTGATCCTGCGCCTGATCCACTCATCGGCCGTCTGGTTTCTGAAATATCTGAAACAGATTAACAACGAAGTGGCACGTGCCGAAAAAGCCCTGGAAAAGAGTATCCGTAACGAAGATCTCCTGCGGTTGATGAAACTAGAGAAAAGTATGGTTTACTTCAACACTTCTATCCGTGGAAACGAGGTGATGCTCTCGAAGCTGCAAAGCATTTTCCAGGAACCTATGTATATGGATGCGGAACTGCTGGAAGATGTCGAAACAGAGTTAAAACAGGCACACCTCACGGTGAACATTTACAGCGATATCCTTACCGGAACGATGGATGCTTTCGCCTCCATCATCTCCAACAACGTGAATACCATCATGAAGCGCATGACCTCCATCTCTATTATCCTGATGGTACCAACGCTGATTGCCAGCTTCTACGGAATGAATGTGGTCAATTACGTGGAAGACATGCCACATGGCTTTGTCATCCTCGTACTTTTCTCCATCACTTTATCGGCATTGGCTTTCTTTATTTTCAGAAAAATAAAGTGGTTCTGATCTTTACATAAAAAATCATACAAAAAAAGTCCCGGATATCCGGGACTTTTTGGCTTGTTTTAACGGGAAACAAATAGTTCTCCCGAAAAACGATATATACTTATTTAAGGGTTGCGCCTCCGTCCCCACCCTGATTTCGGACGATCCAGGGTAAAACATTAAAATCCATTTTCAGATAAGCTTCGTATTCATCAGGTTTTTCCGGATCGATCTCCGGTGTTCCAGAACCAAGTCCGGAGATGTTCGTCACCAGCAAACGGTAAATATTATTTCGTACTATCGCAAACTCCATAACTCCCATTTCATTTTCCTTGTTATTATCCAGATGCCTGATCCAATAATTATAATAGCAATAGTAATTGTTACCTTCCGGATCTTTCCGGTAACGTTTCACAAAGAACTTAGCCAACTCTTCATCAGTCGAATCTTCCGTAATGCCATCCAGTTTAAGTCCGGCATCTTTCATCGCTTTGATACTGCTATAAAATTTATAGTTCGCATAATAAATAGCATCAGGTCTTGCACTAGTTGCTTCTTTACCTTCTCCCCAAAGCGTACCGGGAACAAAACTTGCCTTAAACCGTACTCCGGTCGAATAAGCATTCAACTGTGCCGTTTTAAACATGCAATTCTCCAGACAATAAAAACCGTGGAACGCATCAACCGGAACCGACTGCCAGCTTTCAGCCACAGAGGTCAATGGATAAGCATAATAACCATCCGGATTATCAAACCCTTTCGCCCCATCTACCGTTTTCGAAAAGAAATAAGGGTCAATCACATAACCGTTATTCGCATTTATCTCTCCAAAATTTCCATTAGCAATAGTATAGGAAGAAGGAGCATTATTGGCTGTCAGCACCGCCGTGTGACGAAACGTATAGAACCACCGGCTCAAATTGATATACTGGAATCCGGTCAGACTGATGGAAACATACTCTTTTCCATTTCCGTCAACCAGGCTGTAATCCTCTTTCGACTGCCCGACCAGGACTTTAGCCATCACACGTTCCAGATTGATAGTCACGATATCCGGTTCCTCCGACGGCAAAATCTCACGAACTGTCACTTTCAGATTTGAATCGGTCGTACCATCATACAAACCGCTGTTATCGGCACGGTTTGTCATCTGCAATGTGCCGTCTTCGGTCAAGACTCCAAAACCATCCTTATAAGTAGACCTATCCACCAGGTTTATAAACTCATTTTCCGTACTGAAAGACCCCGTAACATCTCCATTGGCAATCGTAAAGATATCATACGTACCCGGGTCTATCAACACTCGGTTGGCCGTATATTTCACTACATGCTCGTTTTGATTTCCGGATGAGCTATTTTCCGGTAATTGCGGACCGGCCGTACGCGTTATATTTTCCAGCCGAATCTTTTTATATAAAGCCTTCGTATCCGAATTAAACAGATAGACATTAAGCGACTTCACATTATATTCGTTCGCATTTCCGGTTTCATAAATACCCGAAGTTTCGGCATCCCCAGCTTTAGTTGAAGAATTGTTGGGCACAACGAAAGCAAAACGGACATTTCCTTCTCCTCCATCCACAAAACCGGAATTATTTTCCGGCAAAACATCTGCATCATTAATGCATCCGGCCAGCCCCAAAGCCAGGCATAACAGCCATACCGATTTCACAAAAAGTTTGTTTTTCATACGATAAAAGTATTTAGTAAATAATATTCCAGACTAACTCAATGACGTTTATTATTCTCAAAAAATAATGTCAGATTCATGCCGGCTTCTTCCGAGCCTTCCGCTTTTGCAGACTTCAGCAAACGGATACCCTCATACAAATTTCCGGTCATTAACTCATACACACCCTTACAGTTTTTATAGGCCAACGTTTCATGGGGCGCCATTTGCAGATACTGTCCGGCTGCCTGCCAGTTTCCCTGTTCGATGGCTGCCGCTGCCGCATTCTGGTTGGCTACCGGATGAGCCGGATAAATCCTGACGCTTGTTTCGATTATCTTATAAAACTGTTCCGGTTCATTTTTATAGCTTAATGCAACCATATACAGCTCACGCAAAGAAAGCATCTGAGGGTTCATTTCAGCCACTACACGGGCTTCCTCCAGATTAAAATTCAGCTCTTTCTGATTACGTATATCCGTTGCATCGCTCTCAGGAGAAATATAAGATGCCTTTAATCCTGACAGGCCGGACACTGTCGACGGAGAAACGGCCCCCTCCACAACAAGCGGTTTCCCGCTATCCGGAGACAAACCGGATTTCATCAAACGGACCTCTTCCCTAACAATCTCCCCGGAATGAGTCAACCGGTTCATTTTCAAAAACAACTCAGGTTTACGCATCCAGTTCTCCGCAATAACAGAAGTAGTATAGACTATTTCACAAGGTTCTTTTTCCGACAGTTCCTTTACAAGAAAAAAGTCCTCGCCTTTAATTCCTTTTCTCTTATTTAAAACCCGGTTCCGTTCATAAGTACGATGTCTTTTTTTACCATTTAATAAAACAGGAGGCAACTCTTTTTCCTGCCTGTTTTCTTTAATAACCGGAATAAGCGTCAGGGCTTCGTCTGATGCAAAATCATGCGCATTGACCATGTATTTTATCGACACCATTAGCGAATCCCCTTCCACAAAACAGGATTGCGATTTTATCTCCACATCGATATCTTTTGCAGATAAAGAATTGCTAATAAAGAATAAGCCCAATAACACGAGCAAATTGATTTTCATATTTATCGTTTTTTTATTGTATAAAGTAGACTAAAGAGAGACCTATCTGAGTCGGACCGACATAATTAGTATGCGCCTTTTCTATCAGAGATGCCCCCTCCTTCCGCCCGTACTTATCATAACTCAAATAAGCATATCCAAACGCAATGCTGGCCTCCAGATTCCACAACGGACTTATCATCCATTGATATCCGTAGGAAATCCCGCCACCAACCAGATTTCCTTGAAAACGATAATCGGATAGTATCCCTCCGACATTAAAACGAGCATAATGAGCCTGTATACCAACAAAACTTCCCTGAAAAACATCGCCAAACCATTTCCTGAGTTCCGGTTGTATAAGAAGATGCTTCATCTTTCTGTTATCAGCAAAAGTCCACGGATTATAACTTATAATCGAACTAATAGAATAGGTATCATTACATTTTATCTCCCCACCGATATTCAAAGATGACGTCAAATCATAGAGAACATTACTTTTCACTGCTATATTCTGACAATTCATTTTTTGCAAGACACTAATAATCAAAACAATAATAAAAGATACTTAGGCTTATAAAACAACAAAATACCTTTTATTGCAATAATTCATAATGCTATAAAAATCAACTTTATAATTTCTTTTTTCTTG